>JACNLC010000070.1 GCA_014381725.1 Fidelibacterota bacterium
CAAATGTGCAATTTGTGCGTTGGCTTTTCATTTCAATATTTTCTTGTAGCAAATTTATCATTCTATGCTTCTTCTTTGCATTGGGCATAACGTTTAGTATAAGAATAGTAAGGGATTAAAATGCAATTACTTTCGGTTTAGCACTTAGCCAAATTTACAATTTTTACCGTTAATTTTCTTTAAACCGTCAAATTGTAAATTTGGCGGACTTTGTTAATTTGCACCAACTTTAGGTTTGGCACTTAACCCTTATTATTTTTATACCTTGTTGTGCTTTCGTTATTTATTCACAATGTTATAATCGCCTTCTAATCCATTTATATGATTTACAAACGGTTCAATATTTCCTATTCCCCATTGTGTGCTTGTTGCAATCGTAGAGTCAGAAAGTTCTATTAATTCATCTGATTTTAAATAATATCTCTTGTGTCCAGTTCTGTCAAAAATTTCTTGTGCATTTTCACTTGTTGTAAATACTCCAATACTTCCCTGTAAATTTTGGGGTATTAAACGTTCTAGCTCCGCGTATGTAATGTTAGGTTTAGATTCGATTATGGTTTTTAATACCTTGTTTACAAGTCTAGCTTTGTTGTATGTAATACCTCTAAATTCAAATTTCGAAAAATCTCGATTTGTATAATTATATTTGAAAAACGTATCGGTAATAACAAATATTTCTCCTTTTTTACTTCTAAATCTTCTTATAATTAAGCCAGCAATTGGGATTCCGCTTTCTGTTACAAAACCATCTTGAAGTTTTCTTTGTAATTCTGGAGAAATTGAAGTTCCAACTAATACACCAATCCATTTTGGGTTTTCATTTTCTGTCCAAAATTCTGGATGTTTTATTAAAATTTGTTCTTTCTCATTTAGATAATCATTTAGTTGAATTAATGTGTCTTCATTAATTTCATTTACTTTTAACTCTACAATAGCAAGGTAATCAACTCCATATTTTGCAAGTATATCTATTCTTCCATCTCTGTTTGAAGTTTTTCTACCGCTTTTAAGTGCAATTTCGGCATCTAAAACTGTTATTTCTGCAAAATTATCGGTGTCTAATTTTAATATATCTTCATTCTCCATTAAATAGGCTTCCATTGCTAATTCTTTAAGAAAAGGATAGTCCTTTAATTCAATATTATTAGCAGTTATTTGTCTAAAGATTTCCATTTAATTTCGGAGTTTTTTTTAATGAAGCACAACTTATGGCTAAACCAATTACATTTATTTTCACAATATCCATTGTCGAAACAAAGGTGCGTTTATTTCTCTGGATTGGTGGTATATATGTATGTTTTGTCATTTACTCTCCAATATATCATCAATTGGGCTAGTAATATTCTGGAAGTTTTTCTTAGAAACATGAGTGTAAATCTCTGTTGTTTTACTACTACTATGTCCTAACAGTTCCTGAATATAACGTAAATCAGTACCTTGTTCAAGCAAATGTGTTGCAAAACTATGACGTAACATATGTGGTGTAACTCGCTTGTTTAATCGAGCAATGCCTGTTGCTTTGTGCAGTAATTTAGAAACACTTTCGGCACTATATCTTCCACCTGATTGTCCTTCAAACAAATATAATGTCGGTCTATATTGAATATAATATTCTCTTAGTTGTTTGAGAAGAGGTTCAGATAAAATTGTAAATCTGTCCTTTTTACCTTTACTTCCATTAATACGAAGCAGTCCTCTGTCAGACTGAATATCATCTATTTTTAAGTTAATCAATTCAGATTTACGCAAACCACCGCTATATAGAATAGAAATAATCATCCGATGTTTTATATTTTTTGTCACAGAAAGTATTTTGGTGATTTCTTGTTTTGACAATACTTTTGGTAAAGTTTGTTCTTTTTTGGGTCGTAGAAGAGAATAACACTGCTTTTCTCTACCAAGTACTTTTTCATAATAAAATTTAATAGCATTAATTCGTTGATTCTGTTGACTGATTGAAATATCTTTAAGTTTTATCAATTCTAAAATATATGAGTTTATTTGATTTGTAGATACATCATCTATATTTTTAGACTCAAAATATGTTACAAAAGCTTTAAAATAATTACAATATGTTTTTATTGTATTTGAACTGTATCTTTTTTGAATCAACAAGTCGTTATATTTACATAAAACATCCACATTTTAATTTACACTATGAATTTGTTCTTATCAACGAAAATATATCTTTATCAAAATATTTTGATAGACCTTGTTTACACTATTATAACGGAGGATTTTTAATAAGCATCCAACAGCTTTTCATACTTCTTATCCTAAATTCTGCAACAATAATTTTAAACCTTCCAAATAACTATTTTTACCAAGACCGGTTACTTGTCCTATACAAACGGGAGAAATTACAGATAGTTGTCGAAAATCTTCACGATGATGGATGTTGGTAAGATGAACATCCACAGCAGGAATATTAACAGCAGATAATGCGTCCCGAATAGCATACGAATAATGAGTAAATGCTCCCGGATTAATAATAATTCCCTGTGCCCAATGCCGTTCATCGTGAATCGAATCTATAATTTCACCTTCGTGGTTGGATTGGTAAAATTTAAAGGCATGCCCAGAAGCTTCTGAGGTTGTTTCTAACCAAGTCATCAACTCTTCAAGAGTTTCATCTCCGTATATTTCGGGCTCTCGTTCGCCCAATAAATTCAGATTAGGTCCATTAATTACAAGAATATTCATTATTCCTCCTATTTCTAATTTTTATACAATTTCATCGCAATGATGGTTTAGTTCCTCAAAATTTTCCGGTTCAATTTGTATTGTGCAGTGTTTTATGCCAAATTGTTCATCTAATATTTGTTGTGCACTTTTTAAACATTCCGACCAATGATGAGTGTTGTGGCAATGATCAGAAACTTTGATATGGACACTTAAAGCAGGTTGCCCTTCGGTAATCGTCCAAATGTGTAAATCGTGGATTTCTGTGATGTGTTCCATATTTAGTAAAACATTTTTGACTTTGTGAAAATCAATATGCTCTGGTGCGGCATTCATTAAAATGTTAATGCTTTGTTTGAGTAGAGTTTTCGTCCCTATAAGAATAAGAACAACAATCATAACACTCGCGATAATGTCCATAAATTGGAAATCCCAAAGCCAAATAGCAAGCCCAGAAATAATAGCCCCAACTGAGCCTATTGCATCAAAAATCATATGTAAAAATGCACCTTCGATATTGAGATTTTTCTTGCGGTCACCCATTAAAATCCACGCACTGATGAGATTTGCCAATAATCCAAGAACTGCAACAATTAGCATTGGGATTCCTAATATTTCTTGTGGATGACGAAATCTTTCAAATGATTCAAAGAGGATAAAACCACAAATTGCAACTAAAGTTGCACCGTTTATAAATGCACCGATGATTTCTGCGCGCATATAGCCAAAAGTTCGTTTTTCGTCACGAGGTCGTTGAGCCAACTTAGAAACGATTATTGCTAGCCCAAGTGCTCCAACATCAGTTAGCATATGCCCAGCATCCGAGAGTAGCGCCAAACTGTTTGTATAAATACCGCCCAAAACTTCAATTATTAGAAAACAGAAGTTAATCCAAAACGCCCACCACAAACGAGTTCTATGAACATTTTTGTGATTATGATGGTGGTGATGTCCGTGTGAATGAGAATGTGACATTATTGTTGAACCTGCTTTGATGATTTAAAAACTGCGGTAAAAATTCTGATTAGCTGTTCTTCTGAAAGAGTACCTTTTGCGTGATGGGTTAAGCGTTCAATTATTGTTTTTTCACGATTAGAATCTTCAATGGGCACATCTAGTTTGGATTTTAATTCCCCAACTTTTCTTGAGATTTTCATTCTCTCTTTTAATAATGACAATATTTTTTCGTCTATATTGTCAATATCTTGCCTGAGTATCAGTATTCTTTTATCCATCTTGTTGTAAATTTAAGATACTTGAAATTGCAAATTATAACAGATTTGTCGGAAATTTGTAATTTATTGTACTAAAAGAATAGTTACAAGGAATTATGTAATGTATAAGTTTAATAAAAAAGTAGGGTTTAGTGAAGTCGACGCCGCGGGGGTAATGTTTTTTGCACGAGCTTTTGAATTATTTCATATTGCTTATGAAGACTTTATGGCAAAAATTAATCTCGATTTACATAAAATGTTTCTGGAAAAAGGAACGGCTCTGCCAGTTGTCCACACAGAAGCAGATTATAAGAAATCCATAAAATTGGGCGAGACAGTTATAATCTCATTAGAAATACTAGATATAGAAACTCGCTCCTATACAATTGCATACAAAATTTTTGGCGAAGATGAAACACTACGAGTTAAAGGAATTACAAAACATGTATTTGTTGATGCTAGTTTTAAGTCAGCATCATTGCCAAAAGAGATGAAAAGAATTTTATTAACACAAAAAGGAGAAAAATAAAATGGAAAAAATCACACAAATCGCAAAAGCATCGTTTTTCTTTGCATTGACAATATTATTATTATCATTCACTTTTAGAGTTTTATCTGGAGACGGATGTGGTCCTAAAAAATTCCACGGAGGCAAGCACGGTTCACATGAAAAATGTGGGAAAATGGGAGGCCATCACGATATGATGATGTTTAATGTTGATGGCAAAGAATTTGATATTTCTGAACATCTAAAAGGTATAGACTTGCCCGAGGATGTTTTGGAAATAATAAAAGATGAACTGAAAAATATTGATATTGAAATTAATGCTGAAGACGGCGAAGATAAAATAAAAGTAATTGTTAAAACAATCACGACTGATGAGGAATAACTAAAACACAGAAAAAACTAAAGACATATTTCAAGCTATAGCATTCTCTCACACAATCTATGAAGCAGATAGTTGAAATATAAAACCATTACGATACTTTTCTAGAACATAAATATTGATAGTTTTTAGTCCTGTGACTTGTCAACTTCAATAAATTCTTTAGGGACTTTATAATTTGATAATCGTTCTTTACACCAATCTACTAACCAAGTTCCCAGAGCCAAGTCCACAGAACCCATAACTACATACGCAATTACTTTTTGCCCCCACTTATCATCTTTAATTCCAACAACTTTAGAAGATTTGATTTTAGGATGAGAATTTATCACATCTTCAACTTCACTAGGATTTACATTTTCACCACCGGTTACTATCAAATCGTTTCGTCGAATATCTAAATAAAGAAATCCATCCTCATCAAATTTTCCTAAATCACCAGAGCAATGAACGCCTTTGGAGTCAGGCTGATTCAAATAACATTTCATCACTGATGGAGAAGAAATTACAATTTCATCATTTGCAATGTTGATTATTGTATTATTGAAGGGCGTTCCAACCGAAGAAATTTTCTCCGGATAGTCGTTCAAATAAAATCCGGCTACACCTGAAGCGGTCTCCGTCATTCCATAAGTTTTATAAATTGGAAGATTGTGCTTAATGCAGAATTTTAGCAACTTTTCAGATGCCAATCCTCCTCCTAATAAAATTGTGCGAAGCTCTTTTGGGAATGTCCTATCACCTCTATTATCAACTATTTTCTGCAACATCGTCGGGACCAATGAAATCAACGATATATTTTTCTGGTCAATTAATCGACTAATATTTTGTGCGTTAAATCTATTTGCGAGAGTTACAGAAAAACCATAAATCAATGCTCTGAATATTATGGAAATTCCGCCGATATGGTCTAACGGCATACAATTCAAATAATTGTCATCATCAGAAAAATTCAGAACATCATTCCACATTTCTGCGTTTGATAGAAAATTTGAGTAAGTAAGTTGTACTGCTTTGGGTTTACCGGATGTCCCCGATGTAAATAAAATAGCACAAACATCATTTTCATTAATTTTGATATTTTTCGTTGTGGTGCTTTGAACATTTTGCAACTCATCAATTAGACAGGTTATAAAATCAAAGCGTTGAATATTTTTGGTTAACTTTCTGTTGGTAATTATTAAATCTGGGCAGAGGTGTTTCAAAGCAATCTCTAGTTCACGGTTTTTCAATTGCGATTTTATTGGTGTAAAAATTGCCCCAATATTCATACACGCAAGAAAAGTTTTTATAATCTCAATTGGTTCATCAAGATATACCGCAACTTTAGAATTTTTAGTAATTCCAAGTGATGTTAGCAATCTAACATAGTCATTAGCAGATTCATAAATTTCTAAAAATGTAATCTTTTTTTCATCAACTCGGAGAAAAATCGAATGTGGATTTTTATAAACTAATTGTTCTAACCAATTAAAATTCATTGTTGATATTGATGTGTTTGATTCCAAGCCCGGGCGAGTTTGATAAATAAAGTTCTCCATTGTTGATTTTAGGAAATTCAGCAATGTCTCTGGACAACAAATGTCCGGTATCAAGTCCGCAGGCTTCTGTAATCTCATTAGCTACAATCAAATGACAAATCGCAGTTCTTCCAATTGCAGTTTCCAAAGATGAAGTAATAACTGTTCGGATTTTATGTTGTTTTGCTATATCAATTATTTTCTGAGATTCACGAAAACCACCTGAAACCATTGGTTTAATCACAAAAACATCTGCTGAATTTTTATCAATAATATTTTGTGCAGAATTCAGAGTTGTAAGAGATTCATCAACTGCAATTTGAATATCCGTTTGTTGTCGAAGTTCAGCTAGCCCATCCAAATCTTTTCTTGGGAGTGGTTGCTCTAAATAATCTATATTGAAATATTGAATATCATTACAAAACTTTACAGCAGTCTGAAAATCCATTGAACCATTCGCATCTAGCCGAAATGAAGTTTGTTCTCCGAATTTCATTTTTGCCATTTGCAAAAGTTCTAGCTCATCTTCAATTGGCTTTATTCCAATTTTAATTTTAACTGTTGGGTTGTCCCAAATTTCTGAAGAACCAAATAAAGCGTTAACTTTTATTTTGTTTCGTGCATTAGGATTAAGATATTGAGCTAAGAATATTTCGGACATTTGTGACGCAATATCTAAAACAGCTGTTTCAAATCCGAATTTGACAGATGGGATATTGTTTGAGTGATTATCAACAATTTCAAAAAGTTCATTAATTGTAAAATCTATTTCTGTTTGAGAGATGCTATTTTGGATTTTCTCAATGGCATCCAAACAATGTTGTTTGGTTTCGCTACTGAATCCCGGCAATGGAGCAATTTCTCCATAACCAACAAACTCATTTGTTCTCAAAGATATAATAAACCCTTCTCGGCGTAAGAATGTTTCTCCTGCTGTAATCAAAGGAGAAATGAGTGGAATTGAATACGGATAAATATCAATATTTTTGATTATCATAGCAAAATTCCAAAAGTCAGCAAGAGTGCAAAAATAAACAATAATTTTGCTGTTTGAACAAGAACTTCATTTAGAAATTTGCCACTTTCAGTCGATAACCGAATGGCTAATCTAACTGCAAGCGGAATTGAAAATATCGGCAAAAACAGCGAAAGTTGGTTCCACTTTAGCGCTAAAATTGTTGGTATAAGATATGCAATTACTAGAAGTAAAATATATTCTATTTTTACAAATAATGTTCCGAATCTAACAGCTAAAGTTTTTTTCCCTGCCTTAGAATCCGTCTTAATATCGCGTAGATTATTAACAACCAAAATCGCTGTAGAAATTGCCCCAATTGCAATTCCAAGCAAAATGGATTCGGCAGAAATAATTCCAGTTTGTAAATAATAAGTCCCGGGTACAGCAATAATTCCGAAGAACAAAAAAACGAAAACATCTCCCCATCCGTGATATCCAAGAGGATACGGGCCTCCTGTATAAATAACTCCAGCTATAATAGATGCAATTCCGATAATTACAATTGACAATCCACCGATAAATGCAAGATAGCAACCGATGAACAGAGCCAATACAAAAGTAACAACCATTCCATTTTTGACTTGTGATGGAGTAAGTAAGCCCGATTGTGTAACTCGTTTTGGACCAAGCCGATTTTCTGTGTCTGCTCCTTTTAGAAAATCAAATACATCATTCGCTAGATTAGAACCAATTTGTAATAGAACTGCAGCAAATAGTGTGGCAATGGCTACCAAAAGATGAAACTCGTTGTCATGATACGCTAAAGCAATTCCAACCAAAACCGGCGAAATTGCTGCCGGAAGGGTCTTGGGACGAATAGCAATTAACCAAGAATTATTCATTGTTTTACCACCAATTAACACGATATAGAATAAATATTTTATTTTCAACCAAAATATCAGCTAAATAGTCACAAACATTTACGCTTTGTTTTACTTTCGTGTTCATTCGTGATAATTAGCGGTTACGGCAATCGTGGAAATTTATCAAAATCCGGTTTTCGCTTTTCTTTGAAAGCATCGCGTCCTTCTTGTGCTTCTTCTGTCATATAAAACAGAAGTGTTGCATCACCTGCAAGCTGTTGAAGCCCGGCTTGTCCATCACAATCAGCATTCATTGCAGCTTTGAGTACCCGAATTGCCATTGGAGATTTTTCTAAAATTTCCTGCGACCATTGAACAGTTTCTGCTTCAAGTTTTTCATAAGGAACAACTGCATTAATTAATCCCCAATCCAATGCCTTTTTGGCATCGTAAAATCTACATAAGAACCAAATTTCTCTAGCTCTCTTTTGTCCAATAATACGAGCCATATAAGAAGAACCCCAACCACCGTCAAATGAGCCGACTTTAGGACCTGTTTGCCCAAATTGTGCGTTTTCTGAAGCTATGGTTAAATCACACATCATATGAAGAACATGGCCACCACCAACAGCATAACCGGCAACCATTGCGATTACAGGTTTTGGGATTGTTCTAATTTGTCGTTGAACATCAAGAATATTTAATCGCGGGACGCTATCTTCACCAATATAACCCGCATCTCCGCGTATTTTTTGATCACCCCCAGAGCAGAATGCGTGTTCACCTTCTCCTGTTAAAATAACAACACCAACATTTTGATTTTCTCTAGCAAGCTCAAATGCTTCTTTTAACTCGAAAACAGTTTGAGGTCGAAAAGCATTTCTAACTTCCGGTCTGTTTATTGTAATTTTTGCAATTCCTTTAGAATCTTCCAACCCGGTTTCATACTTAATGTCTGTAAATGTTTTTTCTGATTTCCATTGAATGTTCATAATTTCTCCGAAGTAATTAATCCAAATAAAATATAATCTATTGTCGAAAGTTACAACGATATAGTATGTTTAAGCACGCATAGAATTAATATTTAAATAAAAAAGGACTGAATCATATCAGCCCTTTCTCATTTTAGTAGTTATAGTTTAATCTCCTTGCTTGACGAATGCGTTTCCATCCCATTGGAATCCGCCATAATCAAATCCTTCAAAATCATCTAATTTTGTTACATTATTTTCAGCCATATATCGTATAAACTTTCCTTTAACGGCCTTCCCGTAATGCCCAGCAGCAGTTTTCTTCCCCTTGGCCATAACTAAAAATTCAATTTCTTTTACATTGTCGCTAGATTGATAAGCTCTTCTGTGAACTTGTGGCAATAAATCGATTATCAAATCCTCATTTTTCAACGCTTCTGTTAGAATTGGCTTCCAATGATATTGTAAAGAAAGTAAATTCATTTTTAATTTATAATCTGGGATTAGTGTTTTAGGTGTTACTAAACCAAACAACCCACTTATAATTTGAACATATTTCTCCATATAATCCTGCGCTGAATCATTTAGAGTTAACCAATCAAGATGTTCGTAAACAACTCCCGTATATCTCTCGATTGCGTACCAACACCGGCTATGCATAGCGTCTTGGTTTTGTCGATGAAATTTCAGTGCCTTATCTTTTGATGTTCCGTAAACGGATCGCAAATCCTCTTCATCCATCAAGCTCAGTAATCTGATAACTTGATTTACTTCTTTAGTAAATCTGAAATTTGTATCCTCAAAACGAATCTCTTGTGGTTTTTTTATTCTGTGTTTGCCTTCACTTGGTGGAATTAAAATAATCATAAATCTCCCTATATATTATTCGTTAATATCAGTTTAATCTGTTTAAAAGTTATCGTCATTTATTTCTAAAGAATCTGATACTTCAGGAGTCGGTGGTTCTTTACCCCAAAAAGATTCCGTTGTGCCAAGATGATGAATTATTGATGAATTTGTAAGATATACTTCTGGAGATTGTCTCATCCGCACATAATTATGACTCCAATCTGTTTTTGATCTACCAAAAACATAATATCCTAAAGTTTCATCTGTTTTGCTAATTAAAGCAACATGAGTTCCTAAAGAATCATCTACTGAAAACTTGTACCATTTTTTTGGATTTTCAGAAACCTTAGTGCTTTTTTCAGTTGTTAGTACTATATCAAACAAATCTGTAATTCGGTTTTCTCTAACAATTAGAGAATCGTTGCCAGCAATTGACCAGCTACTATCGGCAAACTCCAGTTGTATAGCATCATCCTCTTTTTGAATTAAAACTTTCTGAATTTGGCCAGTATCGCCGCTAAAAATCAGCGAAGATGACGATTCATGTTTAGCCTGAGTGTAGCGATTTAGAAAAAATGCACCAACCAACACTACTATTACAATTAAGAATGTTTTATTTTTGTTCATAAATTTCTCCTAATATTTTTGCCCTATTAGATTCTTTTCTCAATATAAAAAATCCTAAGCTGATAATTAAAAGTGATGGGAGCAATATATTCATCCATTTCAATTTTGATTTTAATTCATCATCAATTGCCTCTAACGGACGAGTGGTAATTTCACGAGATCGCAATGCAATTAAGTCACTATCGCCCATTAAATAATCTACAGTATTCATTACAAAAACTGAATTTTCCTGAATTGACCCACCTCCATCATCAGATAAAAATTTACTGTCAGCAACCAAAACAATTTGGCTTAACCAAGTAGATGTTGAAGTTTCAACAGCTGCTAAAACTGCGACTGCTTTTCCTTTTTCATTTAAGTTTTGTATTACAGGATTGGTCTTCGGCTCATAACTTAAATTATAATAGCCAGACATAGTTGCAGATTTATCAGATGTATAAAACAAAGGTGTTATGTTTGCATCTATAACATCATTTACAGAATCTGCAATAATTGAATTATCAATTACGATTGAACTAGGGAATAGTATTCTGATTTGTTCCAACCCATCAACAATTAGATGATCACCAAAATTCTGAATCAGCGGGAAAAATGGATAATCAACCGCTGAATTCATTCTAAAAATTCCAACATTTTGACTAACAGTTACTTGTCCACATTGTTTATCAAGAATTACATTTTCGTCAATTGCTAACCCAAATTCTCCCAACACATCAAAGAAATTTGATTGAATTACACTTCCTCGCAGTGTTTGCAGATCAGCTTTAATTTTGCTTTGAGTTACAAAAAGATTTCCTCCTTTTGCTACAAATTGTTTCAGATTACTAATTTCATTTTCTGAAACAGAATCCTCAACACCATTAACCAGCAACAAAGATATGTCATTAGGAATTTCTGTATCAAGTTTGATATCTTTTACATTATACGATTGACGAAGTAGTTGTGTAATGTTGTCATTAGTCATCACCTGACCTTCAAACTTCGCAACAGCTAAAGTTCTCTTTTGAGTATCAACCAATTTCTTTATTTTGGTTGTAATATCATATTCTAGCCCAGTTGTAGTTTGAATTACAGGAATAATTTCTCGTTGATCTTCATAAATAAAAACCATTCCCATATAAACCTTTTTGATCTCCAATTTATCATTTTCTACCACCTGAAGTTGTACGGGCTGAATACCATATTTTTGTGCTTCAGATGCAAGATTTTCACTGTCTTCGGGTTTATAAAATTCAAAGTGAATATTGCCATGAGAAAACGCCTCGTATTCCTCCAAAATATCTTGCAGATATCTACGATTATTACCATATTTGTCTGGTAAATCATCTGAAAAATATACTTTTAATGTTAACAAATCGTCAATTTTATCTACAACAAGTTTGCTAGAATCAGACAAAGAATACATTTTATTAGCTGTTAAGTCTAAACGAAAAAATATATTTCTAAATAGAACATTCACCACAACGATAGAAAATATAATTATCACAAAATATAGAAGAAATGATTTTTTATTTGTAATTGTCATTGCTACTTACCTCCACTTTCTCATATCAAGAATTCTAACTGTCATCATCAAGAAAAAAGCAATCATTGATCCAAAATAAACTAAATTTCTAGAATCAATCACACCTCTTGAAATATTGGAAAAATGAAAGTCCACACTCATATATTGAATAATTCCGCTCAATGAAACAGGCACAAAAATCAGTAATTTATCCATTAAAAAGAAAATAATTATAATTGCAATTCCAACAATGAATCCAACAACCTGATTCTCTGAAATGCTACTTGCAAAAGTTCCGATTGCCGCATAAAATCCACCGACAAGTAATAATCCGAGATACCCACAAATTGCAGCACCGTAATCGATATTTGTACCAACTCCAATTAAAGTGAAAAAGTGAATTAGAGTGAAAAGTAATCCAATTGAAATTAGAGAAAGAACTGCAAAATACTTACCTAAAACAAATTCGTGATCCTTGATGGGAAGAGTAGAAATTACTTCAATAGTTCCTTGATTTTTTTCCTTTGCAATCACGCCCATAGCTATAGCTGGAATAAAGAACAGATAAACCAAAGGTATTATGCTAAACAATGCGCGCATATCAGATTGATTTATCAAGAAAAAAGTATTTGTGAAAAAATATCCATTGATTAATGCAAAAATAACCAAAAAGATATACGCCATTGGACTGTTGAAATACGATTTTAATTCACGAATAAAAATACCTTTTATATTACGCATTTCCACCTCCTTCAATTGTTAAAGTTCTAAATACATCTTCCAGTTGAACTTTATGAGTAGTCATTTCTAGCAAAGTCCACTTTTCTGCCACTGCGTGATTAAATACCATTTCTCGCGGATCGATTTTCTTGTCAAATTCCAAAGAAATAACTCGCTTGTCCTTAATGGTAGAAACATTTGCAATATGAATTCCGCTTTCTTTTTCTTTGAGTTGCATAATGCTGTCGTCTGTAGCATTTTTTGCTTCGATTGTCAATTGTGCCTTTCCGTGGAAATTATGCATCAGCTCTTGATGTGTTCCATCGGCGACCAATTGTCCTTCGTGAATTATTATTATTCTGTCAACAGTAGCTTCAATTTCTTGTAAAATATGGCTTGAAATAATAACTGTTTTTTCTTCTCCAACTTTTTTGATAAGCTCACGGATTTCAACAATTTGGTTTGGGTCAAGCCCAGAAACTGGTTCATCTAAAATCAGTACTTTTGGGTCGTGAATCATTGCCATTGCTAAACCAACCCGTTGCTTATACCCTTTGGAGCATTCAATGATTTGTTTGTGGATTATGCCCTTTAAACCGCATTGTTCAATGACTCTACCTAAAGCACTTTTGAATGCTTTGCCTTCAATCCCCCGAACTTTCGCGATGAATTCTAAAAAGTCATAGACTTTCATTTCGAGATAAAGTGGATTATTTTCAGGCAAATATCCAACTTCTTTTCTAATTTCTAGAGAATGTTCCAAAATATTTTTGTCATCAAAATGAACATTTCCAGCTGTTGGTGATAAAAATCCTGTCATCACTTTTAGAGTGGTAGATTTTCCAGCACCATTAGCGCCGAGAAATCCAAGGATTTCTCCATCTTTTACTTCAAAATTAATTCCCTGGACAGCCCTTACGCTCCCGTAGTGCTTTACCAGATTTTCTATTTTTACCAAGACAATCCCCTCCCAGCTAATTTTAGTAGCATAAACATAATACGAATAAATGTTCTAGAAAAACGGGGGTAAATTTACGAATGATTATATATTAATTTCAGAATTAATAAGAAATGTAAGACCTTTTTATGGAGAATGTGAGAACAGGTGATTTCTGGAGTAGGGCAACAGAAAGAGTTTAACTTAGCTTATTATTCCTTTTATTTATATGCCCAATTTCGGCTACAACCACAAACTTTAAATCATTCAAATTACTCCCACAAATCTTGTGATGTCTATTCGTGGTACAAAAATAGTAATCCGATATTGGTTAACTTGCCTACTTCACAGTAAATTTTGAGCACATTTTAATATAAGGAATTAGAACATTGACAATTGAAAGAATGAACAAAGGAAACTGGGGAAAAATCAGAGCTTTCTTTGACCTCAAAACCGAAGATG
The DNA here is from genome assembly GCA_014381725.1 of Fidelibacterota bacterium. Taxonomy (GTDB): domain Bacteria; phylum Fidelibacterota; class Marinisomatia; order SCGC-AAA003-L08; family JACNLC01; genus JACNLC01. The sequence continues at coordinate 14,195 of JACNLC010000070.1, forward strand.
GTTTTATCATAAAAGGATTCAAACTTATTGAAGGAATTAACGGATTATTTGTAGGATTCCCCAGTCAAAAAAACAAAGAAGATGAATATTTTGACACAGTCATGGCAGAAAGAGAATTAAGGGAAAAATTAACTAAACTTGCAATCAAAGAATTTGGTCCCGGAATAATGACTGATGCTCCAGAATCTGGCTATAAACAAGCTCCTCAACCAGTAGAATCCGACGGTGGATTTTCAGACGACGATATTCCGTTTTAAATAAAATTCGAATTAACAGGAAATTACCAATTTAATCAAACTACGGAGATTTTATGAGTAAAATAAAAACCGAACTATATCCACAGTCAATCCGCAAAGGAGATGCTGCAGGATTAGCAAAAAAGAAAGCCAAAAAATCGCTATGGCTTGAGTTGTTTAGCGGTGTAACGGGACTTATACTTGCTGGATTTATCCTTGGGCATTTTGTGCTCGAAAGCACAATGTTATTTGGCGATGAAACCTATGGCGCAGTTGCTTATTTTATGGAACATACATTGCCCATAGCACAGGTTGCAATTTTTGTTGTTACAATTCTATTTTTCATCCATTTTATAACGGCGTCCAGAAAAATCCCGGGGAAGCTCGAAGATAGAAAACGGATGCTTGAGCTTGGCAAAAATTTGAAAAATTCAACACAGAAATGGAACCAAAATCCTAAAGATTATACAGCACTAAAAAAACATCTCGTCACTGAATTGTGGATTTGGCAAGTTCGCACAGGAATGATAATTCTGGCACTTGGCTCATTCCACTTGTTTTTAGTGTTATGGAATATTTTTTCAAAATATGAATTTATGGGATTTATTAAAGAATATGGGTTGACCGGCGAGGTTGCTCACGGACGCGTGGAAAGTGGTCTGTGGATTCTGTATCTGGTTTTAGGAATTTCTGTTGTGCTACATTTATCTGTTGGGCTGTATCGTTTGGCAGTTAAATGGTTTGCGGATACTTGGTTTACTCGCAAAAAAGCGTTTGTAATTTCATCGCTTATATTTTGGTTTTATTTACTTTTGAACATCGCAGGAGTTATGGCGTTGGCTGGGGTTCCGTTTTTTCACGGACTCTTCGGTGAATTATTTGGAGGAGCAGTATAATGGGACAAGTTTTCACTACTGATGTTTTAATAATTGGAGCAGGACTTGCCGGAGAAAGAGTTGCGGTTGAATCTGCTAAAAATGGTTTAGATGTTACTTTATTATCGCTTGTTCCACCAAGGCGTTCACATTCATCCGCGGCACAAGGAGGAATGCAAGCTTCTCTAGGAAATTCTAACAAAGGTGCAGGAGATAATCCAACTGTTCATTGGCTTGATACTGTTAAAGGTTCAGACTGGGGTGCAGACCAAGAAGTTGCAAGGATTTTTGCAGACAATGCTCCGATAGCAATGCGAGAAATGGCTCACTATGGCGTTCCCTGGAATCGTGTAGTTGGTGGGCCAACAGATTATTTTATTAAAGGAAAAAAAGTTACACTCGAAGAACCAAAAGAGAATGAAGGATTAATCACTGCTCGAGATTTTGGCGGAACTGCTAAATGGAGAACATGCTATACAGCTGATGGAACCGGACATACAGTTTTATATGCTATGGATAATCTCGTTTCTCAATATGGGATTACTGTCCACGATAGAATGGAAGCAATTTCTTTAATCCACGAAAACAACCGTTGCTACGGCGCAATTGTAAGAAGCTTGAAAGAGGGCTCGTTAAACATCTATTATGCGAAATCAACAGTAATTGCTACAGGTGGTTATGGTCGGATTTATGGAGCATCAACAAATGCTGTTATTAACGAGGGCACAGGAGTTTCAATTGCACTTGACACAGGAGAAATTCCACTAGGAAATATGGAAGCAGTTCAATTTCACCCAACAGGAATTGTGCCAACAGATATTTTGGTAACTGAAGGATGCAGAGGTGATGGTGGATTATTACTCGATGTTGATGAATATAGATTTATGCCGGATTATGAACCCGAAAAACAAGAATTGGCTTCCCGTGATGTTGTTTCTAGAAGGATGAAAGAACATATGCTAAAAGGAAAAGGTGTTAAATCTCCTTACGGTGACCACCTTTGGTTGGACTTACGACATTTAGGAGAAAAACATCTTAAAACAAAACTTCGAGAAGTATATGATATTTGTATGTATTTCATTGGTGTAAATCCGATTACTGAACTAGTTCCAGTTCGACCAACTCAACATTATTCAATGGGCGGAATTCGTGTAAACAAAGACGGACACTCATACAATATGGAAGGGTTGTTTTCTGCAGGTGAAGCTGCGTGTTGGGATATGCACGGATTTAATCGCTTGGGTGGAAATTCGTTGGCAGAAACTATTGTTGCCGGAATGGTTGTAGGGGAAGCAGTTTCTGAATTTACCAAAGGAACTGAATTGAAAATATCATCGAGTTTGGGCGAAAAGTTTAGAAAAATCCAAGAGGATAAAATCACGCAGTTTTACAATAATGAAGGGAAAGATACAGTAATTCAAATCCGCAATGAAATGGCTGAGATTCTATCAAACTATGTCGGGATATTCAGAACAGGCGACGGACTTAAAAAAGCAGTTGATGACCTAAAAACATTATACAAAAGAGCAATAAATGTAAAAGTTGTAACAAAAACAGCTGGTAGAAATCCAGAACTTACAGAAGCCATCAAGCTCCCTGGAATGGTAAAACTTGCATTGACAATTGCTAAAGGTGCATTAGATAGAACGGAAAGTCGCGGAGCACATACTCGAGAAGATTATCCTGCTAGAGATGACGAAAATTGGCTAAATAGAACTTTAGCTCGATGGCCTGAAGGCGCAGACGAACCAACACTTACTTATGAACCAGTTGGATTGTTAGATCTACCTCCTGGCGACAGAGGTTATGGAGGTGGTCAAATGGTTAAAATGGATAAATCTCTTGATGAGTATAACAAAATTGTTGACAAGCTGCAAAAAGAATCTGGCAAACTCGATACTTTAGAGAAAATTGGAGAAAAATTGCCTAAAGAACTTTGGAAAGAATCATAAATATAAAATGGAGAAAACAATGGCTCGAACACTAACATTCAAAATATTTAGATATAATCCTTTTGATGAGAATTCTGTTCCTAAAATGCAGGAATATAAATTAGACGAAACACCTAGACTCAATCTTTACAGTGCTTTGTATAGGATTAAAGATGAGCTTGATCCAACATTGATGTTCGATTTCGTATGCCGTGCAGGAATCTGTGGAAGTTGCGGGATGACAATTAATGGTCGCCCAACTTTGGCGTGCAGAACCCTCACCAAAGATTTACCGGATGTAATTGAATTACACCCATTGCCATTTTTCAAAATGTTGGGAGATTTATCTGTTGATACAGGAATTTGGTTTAGAGAAATGGCACAATCCGTAGAATCTTGGATTCATACAGAAAAAGAATTTGACCCAACCGCAGAAGAAGAACGGATGGATAATAAAATTGCCAACGATATTTATGAAAATGAACGCTGTATTGAATGTGGGTGTTGTCTAGCCGGTTGTGCTACTGCACAGGTTTATACTGATTTTCTTGGCGCAACTGGGCTAAATCGCATTGGCAGATTTATGATTGACCCAAGAGATAAACGAACACAAGAAGAATGGTTTGAGCTTGTATCTACTGATGAAGGAGTATTTGGTTGTATTGGTATGATGGGTTGCGACGATGTCTGTCCTAAAGATTTACCACTACTAGAAGTCTTTGCCTATGTCAGACGAAAAATGATGGTATCATTGACGGCAAAGTAGAAAGTTTATAAAGTTGAAAGAAGAAAAGATTTTCACTTTTCTTCTTTCAATATTGTTAAAAATTACAAACTTCCTACTAATAACAAGAAACCTCCTACAGCAACCCCAGCACTTATCCACATTGTAGATTCTTTTTGACCTACATTTTGATTAACTGTGAGTTGCTTTTGATTGCTCGATATAACCACATCCCGTAACTTGTCTTGTGATTTAATATTTGGCAATGTATGATCATAAAACTTATAATGAATATTTTTAAGTTCTTTCATTTTTGATTTAGGAATAATATCCTTTATTTCTTTTTCGACCAAACCAGCATTTAAAATTTCACCAGTTTTTGCATTTTCTAATCTACAGTGTAATCTAGTCCTGGCTAAACGAAGTATTTTGTTATTATCCGAAGAACTATTTTTGTAAATAACCCCACATTCAAGCACTCTGTAAGTTAGTATTTTATCCGCTGCCGTAAGGTCGGTCAAAACTAATTTTCCACTCTCTTCCTCTGACAAACTCGCATCACTTTTTGATAAAGTATTAGAATCTACATTCCCATAATAGTAATTATTAATTGTTGCACCCTCTGGTGCTTTAGCTTCTTCTGATTTATTTGCATCGGAACCCTTATATTGTAAATTGTATAGATTATATTTTTCTTTTGATTCTCGTGACAAATGCCACATAATATCAGGATCTCTTTCTCCCACTCGGTATCCTGCAATTTTAAGAGAACTTATAATATTATCTTCAATAAGGTATCTAGTACCAGTGTCCAAGTAGTAGTTATGATCACCAGTAAATAATGCCTCTGCAGAAGCTAGAACAATCAGATCATTGTCCTTGTTCACAACCTTGTTTACAAATTCAACGATGTTTAATCCAACAATACTCTCTTCAATTTTTACTGGATTTGATGAGTCGTAATCAACTACAATAGAATCAACAGTAGGAGGTTGTATTTTGTTTAGTTCAGCACAACCTGTTAATAACAATAAAACAACTAAAGTAGATATAATATTTTTCATTTTATTTCCTCTCGACTTGACTTAGTTAACTATTAGGCCCAAAACTGGACACCAAAGATTACTGAAATTAATTACACAAAAACAAATGAAATTTTTTATTGAAAACGAAACAAGGGAGCAGCTCCCTTGTCTAATCATTAATGATATTTGTTTAAAGTCTAATTTTCTGTTAAAGTAAATCGTATTGGAATACTATACCAAACGCCGATTTTTTTATCTCTTTGGAGTGCTGGTTTCCAGCGAGTTCTTTTAACTGCATCAACTGCGGCTTCGTCAAGACCTGTATTCGGGATGCCTTTTGCGACCACTACCTGCGTTACATTTCCATTTTTATCTATAAATGCTTGCACATACACTACACCTTCAATTCCTGCTTCCCTTGCAATATCAGGATAAACTGGCCTAATTGGCGTTTTTGGTCGTGGAGGTTCTTCAAAAGGAATAAACACTACTTGAGGGCCACTACTTGCCGGTGGCGGTGGAGCATCCCATTCCTCAAATTGGTCGAATTCGGTTTCTTCAATTGTAATATCTTCATCCAAAAATTCATCTTCAGAAGCTACCGGCACCGATGGTCTCGCGGGTGGTTCCGGCAATTTAAACTGTTGTGTTTGAGGAATATCAAAAGTTTCAATTTCGATAATTAAATCGTCTCCACCAATTTTCTTAGCTTCACCCAAAAATCTTGGGTAAAAGTAAAATACAATTGAAAATCCAAGCAATACAAAAACAGTAATTAGTCGAAGCCGAACAGGATAATGAACTAAAAGAGGATCAGTTCTCATAATTACGGTACCTCAGTTAATGCAGAATAACTCAATTTTAAAGCGTTTGCTTTGCGGAGCTCTTCGTGAATTTCAGTTATTAATTCCATGGTTGCATTTTTATCAAACTTTCCCGAAACAGTAATTTTAGGATTTGCAGATATTTTTTGATACATCACATGTCGTAAATCATTGATATGAATTAATCGATCATCTACGGAAATTCTTCCATCTTTTGTTGCCCAAATGTGAGATGTGTTCCGTTTACTTTCTAGTTTTTCAATCATTTTAGCACGAGGTATTATTACTTTTAATCCGTCAAACTCTCTCATAACAGTTGTAACCATAAAAAATATAAGCAACATAAATACAATATCTGGCATTGAAGCTGTTGATACCTGTGTGTGGGTTCTTGTTTTTCGTGCAATTTTCATCAGAAATCCGGATTAGCAATAGATATTCTGCTTGCTTTTGCAATTTTCAACTGATCAATAACACTAACATAATCATCATACTTTGTTTTGGAATGAGTTTTAACAGAGAAAATCATTTTATCGTTACCTGCAATTTTTTCTTCTACAATACGAGCAATGTCCTTAACAAAAACAGGCTTATCATCAATCAGCACTTTACCGGCTTGATTGACCAAAATATTAGTGATGTTTTTCTTTGGAATTTCTTTTTGCTCACCCTCGGCAGGAAGAACAAGATTTATCCCTTTATCCATAGAAATGGTTGTTGTTAATAGAAAAAATACTAAGAGCAAAAAAGCAATATCCGCCATTGATGATGAATTGATCTCTTCTGCTTCTCGCCTTTTTTTAATAATCATACAATATCCTTAGTAGGTGATTATTTTTTATGGAAATGATCCTTAATTGATGTAATCAAAGCTGCAATACTTTTTTGCATAGTTACAACTTGATTATCAATTATGTATAAACAAGCATTTTGTAAAAATTGGAGTATGATAGCCACAATCAATCCAAATGCTGTAGTTAACAAAGCAACAGAAATACCGCCGGCAACAACTGCTGGAGAAATATCGTTAGCCGCTTTAATGTCGTTAAAAGCTTGAATCATTCCCCAAACAGTTCCTAAAAATCCCATCATAGGAGCAACTGCAATCATCAGAGAAATCCAAGTCATATTTTTTTCAAGAGAAGCCATTTCCACTGCACCAGCATTATCTAGAGCAGCTTCTGCTTCTTCAGCGCCTCTATCGGCACGATCTAAAGCAATTAAACATAAATTTGCTACAGGCCCCTTTGCACCCTCATGCTCAGTTTTTGTTTGTTCAATACCATTAGTTCTTACGGATTCAGAAACTTCTAAAGCAAATTTTTCGCCCGTTGCTAAACCACTTATAAGATGAACCAATCTTTCCACCACAAAAACAAGACCAATGATAAATGCAATTAGAATAGGCCACATAAAGCCACCACCATTTATAAATAATTGAACCATTTTAATTATCCTTTATTTACTGATTAAATTTGTATTTCATGTAAAATATTAGCTGTAAAGTTTATGAGATTTTTCACTCATCGACAAAGAAATATTTTAACTATCAAAAAATTAAATCTTTTGCCTCTTCAAAATGTAGAATAGCTTCCTGAAATTGAGGGTCGGTATCTAGCATTTTTCTAAAGAGAAATTCTTTTCCCCAAATAATACTGGAGATTTGAGATAAAATCCTATTTTCTACAAAAACCCAATCTTCTAGGACTTCCTCCCTGTCATATTCAATATCTCGTTCGTCAACCCAAGAAAAAAACTTCTTCTGATACTTTTTCTTAAAAACAAATTTATTTTTGAAATCATCAAAAGACGAATATTTTTCAGAGATATTGTCTGTAAGTGTTTCTGCAAAATTAAAAATTATTCTTTCAGGATTATTTAGTATTTTAAGAGTGCTTTTTGAATATTCTCTATCGGAGACAAAATAAATATCAGGGGTGATGCCACCTCCACCATAAACTTTTCGTCCATTTTTTGTAGTAAATTGTGGAAGCTCTGCTAAAACAGAATCTCTAGCTTCCCTATCGTTTGCAAAAATACTTTTATAGTATTCATCCAGACCATTATCGTAAGGTCGCTGGATCAATCTTCCAGAAGGGGTATAATATTTTGCGACGGTAATTCTAGCTGCCGAACCATCTCGCAGAGGATATTGTCTTTGGACCAATCCTTTCCCAAAACTAGTTTCACCTACAACCAAACCTCTGTCGAGATCTTGTAAAGCACCAGCAACAATTTCGCTTGCACTTGCAGAACCGCGATTCATTAAGACAATCACAGGATATAATTTATGAGTACCAGAAATGTGGGCTTTATGAACTTCGTTAGAATTTCGAATTCGTCCTTTAGTGAAAACAATTGTATCACGAGACTCAACGAACATATCAACAATTTTGATTGCCTGATCCATTAGTCCCCCGCCATTATTTCTTAAATCGAGTACCAATTGTTCCATACCACTATGCTCAAGTTTGTCGAGTGCATCTTCAACTTCTTGTGCAGTAGTTTGTGCAAAACGATTCACTTTTATATATCCAGTTTTCTCATCAGTCATAAATGAACCGAGAACGCTGAAAATAGGAATTTCGTCTCTTATCAGAGTAACCTCAATTAAATCCTCAACCCCATGCCTTTTTATAGAAACATCAACACGAGACCCTTTTGGTCCACGCAACTTTTTAAACACTTCTTCTTGTGTTATTTGAAATGCAGATTCATCATCTATTTTTATAAATTTATCACCGGGCTTTAATCCAGCGCGGTCTGATGGTGTTCCGGGAATTGGGGAAATAACAGTAATGTAATTGTCTAAGATATCGAATTCTATTCCGATGCCTTCAAATTTACCTGCAAATTGTTCTTTTGATGTTTTAAAATGATCTTCTGAAAGATATGAAGAGTGCGGATCGAGCTCATTTAACATACCAATAATTGCACCATCCAATATTTCTCCCATATCTACATCTTCAACATAATTAGCATCAATTAATCTGGTTAGTTGAAAAAGTGTTTTCATTTTCTCGAACTTATCAGCACCATCTTCCGACTTAAATCCATAGATCAAAATCAGAGCAACAGCTGTCAAAAGGAAATATTTAATGTTTTTCATAGAAAAAAAGTTAAACCTTTAAGTAACTCAATAACAACGCACAAAATATATTGATGTTTCAGAGATTATTAGAAAAATATTGCAAAAAACACTTTGAGACTAAATTTATATTCCATTACCTTTAATACTATCTATGGAACAGAAAACACCAATTTCACAGACGAATTTTGACAGAATATTTGTTAAAGGTGCACGCGAACACAACCTTAAAAATATTGATGTGGAAATTCCACGCAATAAACTAGTAGTAATCACTGGGCTTTCAGGATCAGGGAAATCATCCTTGGCGTTTGATACAATCTACGCGGAAGGTCAGCGGAGATATGTTGAATCACTATCTTCTTACGCTAGGCAATTTCTTGGGATAATGGAAAAACCAGATGTTGATTATATTGAAGGACTTTCTCCTGCAATTTCCATCGAGCAAAAATCAACGAGTAGAAATCCACGCTCAACCGTTGGTACAATTACAGAATTATACGACTATCTACGGCTTCTTTATGCGAGAGTTGGAATCCAAAAATGTCATAAATGTAAAGGAGATGTTGAACGACAAACAGTTCAACAAATTGTAGATCAAGTATTAGCATTACCGGATGGCACAAAATTTCAAGTACTTGCCCCAATAGCCAAAGGAAAAAAGGGAACATTTAAAGATATTCTAAAATCAGTATCTAGAGAAGGATTTATTAGAATCAGAATAGATGGTAAAACCCAAAATTTAACGGGGGAGATATCTCTTCAAAAAAACAAAAAGCACAATATTGAAGTTGTTATTGATCGGCTTACATTAAAATCATCCGTTCGAGAACGATTAACTAGTTCCGTAGAGTTGGCATTAAAGGTGGGTAACGGAACTATAATTATTGACGAAAACGGAGAAACTGAACACTTGTTTAGCGAAAAACATTCGTGTCCTAAATGTGATATTTCTTTTGAGGACTTACATCCAAGAATGTTCTCATTTAATTCTCCTTTTGGTGCCTGTACGACATGTGATGGAATTGGAACAGAGGTATCAATTGACCCAGATTTGGTGGTTCCAGACAAAAAACTAAGTCTTATTCAAGGATGTATCGTTCCTATTGGAGAGCAACCTCGTGGAAGTTGGTATAGTTCAATTTTAAAGAGCTTATCTAAACATTACGAATTTTCATTTACCACACCATGGAATGAAATGTCAGAACGAGTTAGAAATATTCTATTGTTCGGGACAGGAAATGATAGGAATTTATCAATGTCATATAACTCCAAAAGATTTTCTGGTGAATATAAAGGTGGTTTTGAGGGAGTTATACCAAACCTGCAACGACGATACACACAAACACGGTCTTCTCATATCCGAGAATGGATAGAGAAGTTTATGTCCAAACAAAAATGTCCAAAATGTAAAGGTGCAAGGTTAAAACAGGAATCACTCTCAGTATTAATTGATAACAAAAATATACATCAATTAACTTCTGATACAATTGGGGAACTTCATCACCTTTTCTCAATAATTGATTTGCCAAAAAAACACAAAGAAATTGCTGATCAAATTATAAAGGAAATTCAAGCAAGGTTAGAATTTTTAGTCAATGTCGGATTAGATTATCTAACGCTAAATCGCTCAACTGGCACACTATCTGGAGGTGAAGCACAAAGAATCCGACTTGCAACCCAAATTGGTTCTCAACTTGTTGGAGTGCTTTATATTCTTGATGAACCTTCAATTGGTTTACACCAGCGAGACAATAAACGCTTAATACAAACCTTGAAGCATCTTAAAAAGTTAGGAAACACAGTAGTTGTTGTAGAACACGATGCTGAAACAATAATCTCTGCCGATTGGATAATTGACCTTGGCCCCGGTGCAGGAATACATGGTGGTGAAATTGTGGCTACTGGTACTTCACAGAATATAATTGACAACAAGAGCTCAATCACAGGTAAGTATTTATCAGGAGAGAGAAAAATTCAGTTTTCCCAAAAAAGGCACAAAGGAAACGGGAAACAGATTGTTCTTCATAAAGCTTCTGGTAATAATTTAAAAAACATAACTTTTACCATTCCAGCTAATAAATTAATTTGTATTACCGGAGTATCTGGCTCGGGAAAATCAACACTAATTAATCAAACTTTGTATCCGATATTAGCAAGAGAATTTTATTCAAGTAACAGAAAACCGCTGAAATATGATTCGATTGATGGACTACTATATTTAGATAAAGTTGTAAATATCGATCAAGCCCCAATTGGTAGGACTCCCCGTTCAAACCCAGCAACTTACACTGGTGTCTTCTCTCATATTCGAGAACTTTTTAGCCGTTTGCCAGAAGCAAAAATCAGAGGATATCAGCCCGGACGCTTTTCGTTTAATGTAAAGGGTGGCAGATGTGAAGCTTGTCAGGGGGTTGGTTTAATAAAAATTGAAATGCATTTCCTTGCAGATATGTATATCGAATGTGAAGATTGTAAAAGCAAAAGGTATAATAGAGAAACCCTAGAAATCACATATCGCGGTAAAAATATATCTAATATCCTAAATATGACAATTGAAGAAGCGTTGAATTTCTTTGATAAACATATTCCAATAAAACGAAAACTTCAAACTCTACATGATGTTGGGCTAGGATATATTAAACTCGGACAACAAGCGACAACGCTATCCGGAGGCGAATCCCAACGAGTTAAATTAGCTGCTGAACTTTCAAAGGTTGGAACAGGCAGAACTCTATACATTTTAGACGAACCGACAACTGGACTCCATTTTGAAGATGTAAATATGTTGTTAAAAGTTTTACATACACTAGTTGAAAAAGGAAATACTGTAATTGTAATAGAGCATAATCTAGATGTCATTAAAACGGCAGATTGGATAGTTGACCTTGGTCCAGAAGGAGGAGATGCTGGTGGAAAAATTATCGCAGAAGGAACCCCAGAAACAGTATCAGAAAATTCTAAATCTTATACGGGCCAATTTTTAAAACAAGTTTTGAATGATAATTAAATTTAAAGATATTCCGGGTTCAAAATTCACGAAATATCTTTCATTTCAGGGTGTTTTTGTCGTATATTTACTGTCAATTTTTTTATCATGATTTCATCCTTTAAAGATTCTATACGGAAAATTAATGCTCCAGAGAAGCATGGCGAAGATGTTCTTGCTGAACAATCGTTAAGACCAACTCGTTTTGAGGATTTTGTAGGGCAGAAAGAAACAATTGAAAATCTAAAAGTTTTCATTGAAGCTGCGCGGAAAAGAACAGAAGCACTTGACCATGTTTTACTATTTGGCCCTCCGGGGCTTGGCAAAACAACTTTGGCAACAATTATTGCTAGAGAATTGGGTGTAAATATCAAACTTTCTTCTGGCCCTGTTCTGGATAGACCAGGTGATCTAGCTGGCACACTCACTAATTTAGCTGAACACGATGTATTTTTTATTGACGAAATTCATCGGTTAAGCAGTGTCGTAGAGGAATATTTGTATTCAGCAATGGAAGATTACAATATCGACATCATGCTAGATAAAGGTCCAAGTGCTAGAAGTATTCAATTGAACTTAAATCCGTTTACTTTAGTTGGAGCAACAACTCGGCTAGGAAATTTAACATCTCCTCTGCGAGATAGGTTTGGTGTTATTCTAAGGATGGATTTTTATTCTGATAAGGATTTGCTTAAAATAATTACTCGTTCCGCAAAAATTCTAGAGATTGAGACTGACGAAAAAGGAGCATTAGAAATTGCAAAAAGATCTCGAGGAACACCTAGAATTGCTAATCGTATACTCCGGCGTGCTAGGGATTTTGCACAAGTAAAATCTGACGGAGTCATTACAGAAGAACTTGCTAGCGAATCCTTAAAACGACTAGGTATTGATGAAAATGGGTTAGACGATATGGATAGGAGAATTTTAGATTCTTTAGTTACAAAATTCAATGGCGGACCTGTCGGATTAGACTCGTTAGCTGTAGCGATTTCTGAAGAAGCTCGAACAATTGAAGAAGTCTATGAGCCATATTTGATAAAAGAAGGATTTTTGCAAAGAACATCAAGAGGCAGAATTGCCATGGATAAAACATTTAAATATTTGGGTATTAAACCTAAATCTCAAAATAAACAAAACAAATTGTTTTAAGAAAAGAGGTAAAATCATGTTATTTGGATCAGTAGAAAAACCACCACGCCTTTCAGAATTTGAAATGGAAATTCCTGAAAAACTAATAGCTCAAGAGCCAGAACAAAAAAGAGACGAATCGCGTCTAATGGTTCTTAATAGAGCTGAACAACAAATTGAACACAAACAGTTTACAGATATTGTAGATTATTTCAAAAAAGGCGATGTTCTTGTTATAAACAATACTAGAGTTTATCCGGCAAGAATGATAGCTCATAAAGATAAATCGGAAGCAACTGTAGAGGTTCTGCTCTTGAGAGAACTGGATAACGATCTTTGGGAAGCAATGGTTAAACCAGCTAGAAAAGTTAGAATTGGGAATAAGCTCGTGTTTGGCGACGGTGTTGCTTGTGATGTTATTGATAATACAGTTTCTGGAGGAAGGGTAGTTAGGTTTGAGTATAATGTCCCATCTATTTATCCGTTTATTGACGAACATGGCTTACCACCATTACCTCCGTATATCAAAAGAGAAACAACCCAAGAGGATAAAAGTCGATATCAAACTGTTTATGCAAAAGAACGAGGATCTGTGGCAGCACCTACTGCTGGGCTACATTTTACAGATGATATTTTGGAAAAAATGAAAGCAAAAGGCGTTCATATTGTTGATATTACTCTTCATATTAGTTTAGGTACTTTTAGACCAATTATGGTTGAAGATCTAACTCGACACCACATGGATTCTGAATATTTTAGGGTTCCTGCAGAAACAGCAGATATAATAAACAGGGCAAGAGAAAAAAGAAAAAAAATAGCAGTTGTAGGTACATCTGCAGTTAGAACCTTAGAAGCTGTAACTGTTTCAGGGTTTAAAATTACTCCTCGGCGAGGATGGACAGACAAATTCATTTATCCACCATATGATTTCAAAATGGTCGATCGTTTGATTACAAATTTCCACCAACCAAAATCAACACTAATGATGTTAGTTGCGGCATTTGCGAAAAAAGATTTTATTCTTAAAGCGTATGAAGAAGCTGTAAAGAAAAAGTATCGTTTTTATAGCTATGGCGATGCGATGTTTATTATTTAAATGAATAAGATTGGAAATGGATGCGATATTCATCAGCTTGCTGAAGGATATCGTTTAATCATTGGCGGGATTCATATTCCGTTTGAAAAGGGATCAAAAGGACATAGCGATGGTGATGTTCTAATCCATGCCATTGTTGATGCACTTCTTGGTGCAGTAGCAGAAGGTGATATCGGTGCTCATTTTCCGTCGAATGACGATAAATGGAAAAATGCAGATAGTCGTATATTTTTAGAACATGCACATAAAATTGTTACAAAAAAGGGCTTTCAAATTAGTAATCTTGATTGCACGATTATTCTTCAAACCCCAAAATTATCAACCTTCATCTCAAAAATCCGAAAAAATATATCCGAAATACTGGATTTATCTTTAGACAATATTTCAATTAAAGCAACTACAACAGATTATTTAGGATTTATCGGACGAGGAGAGGGTATTGCATCCTTAGCAACTTGCTTACTAAACAGGAATAAATAATGAGTATAAAAGTGAGATTTGCACCAAGCCCAACCGGCTATTTACATGTTGGCGGGCTACGAACAGCTTTATATAATTACCTCTACGCAAAAAAAGCAGGTGGGAAATTGGTTCTTCGCATTGAAGATACCGACCAAAATCGCAAAGTTGAAGGAGCCGAACAATTATTAATTTCCACTTTTGAGAAAATTGGAATTTCGTTTGATGAAGGTCCTATGCAGAGCGGTGAAGACGGCCATTATTTTCAAAGTCAACGATTAGACATTTACAACAACCATATCCAACTATTATTGAACAACGGAAACGCTTATCCATGTTTTTGTTCAGCAGAAAGATTAGAACGAGTTAGGGATAAGCAAAGAGAAAATAAAGAAACTATAATTTACGATAGACATTGCTTGAATATTTCGAAAGAAGCAGCAAAAGATAGAATGAAATCTGAACCACATGTTATTCGGATGAAAATCCCGGATGAAGATGTTGTGTTTTACGATGTTGTTAGAGAAAAAGTTAGCATTAAATCTTCTGAAATAGATGACCAAGTTTTGATGAAAACGGATGGATTTCCTACTTATCATTTCGCAAATGTTGTGGATGACCGCTTAATGGGAATTACTCATGTAATGCGAGGTGAAGAATGGCTACCCTCAACACCAAAACATGTGCTGTTATATCAGTTTTTCGGCTGGAAACTTCCAAAATTTATTCATCTTCCACTATTACTAAATCCGGATAAATCTAAGCTATCCAAACGGCAAGGCGATGTTGCAGTTGAAGATTATCTCGATAAAGGATATTTACCCGAAACGCTGATTAATTTTGTTGCACTATTAGGATGGCATCCAAAAAACGACAGAGAATTTTTCACTCTTAAAGAACTAGAGGAAGAGTTTTCAATCAAGAGAATACAAAAAGCTGGTGCAGTGTTTGATATTGAAAAATTAAAATGGATGAATGGCCATTATTTGCGTGAAAACAAACTTGAAGAAATCGCAGAAAAAACGCGATCAGTTGTTACAAAAGCTGGACTTGATATATCAGACAAACGAAAATACCTCTCCGCGATAGACAATGCACGCAAACGAGTAGATACAATTAATGATATGTTACAGCACATACTTCCTTTTTATCAAAACCTTGATTTTTCTAAAGAAGATTTGAAATTATTGAAAAAAGATAGTTCACAAAAAGTAATAAATTTTTGGAGTGAACAATTATCATCCAAATCGGATTGGAATGAAGTAGAGATTAAATCTTTGGTTAAGGAAACCACCACAATAACAGGAGTTAAAGGTAAAGATTTATTTTTTCCACTTCGCTTAGCGTTATTCGGATCAACTCAAGGACCGGATATCCCGCTGATTATTGAGATTTTGGGAGTGGAAGAAACAATTAAGCGATTTAAAATGCTTTTGTAATTCGGCAGTAATTCAATAATTATTCAATTGTGATTAGAATAAAGTGCATTGGTAAAATCAAATATGAATTAGTGTAAATCCTGCAATTAGCGGTTAAAGGGAAAAATACTATAAAGTCAAAAGAGCAAATTAATTATCTAATGTTTGAAAATAATGATCAAATTAAAGTAGCAAAAATCTAACAAAACTCCTCAAAATCACTTCTTGAAGCGAAAATAAATGAGGTATTGCATAGCAAAATTAAGTTTGAACAGTAAAGGAAACCGAAATGACAGATGAAAACAAACAAACAAATTTTATTCGAGAAATCATAGACAATGATCTCGAATCTGGCAAGCATGCAAAAATCATTACTCGATTTCCGCCCGAGCCAAACGGTTATTTACATATTGGTCACGCAAAGTCTATCTGCCTTAATTTTGGAATTGCTAAAGACTACGACGGAATCTGCAATTTAAGGTTTGACGATACAAATCCGATTAAAGAAGAAGATGAATATGTAAATTCAATTATTGAAGATGTAAAATGGTTGGGTTTCGACTGGGAAGACAGATTGTATTATGCTTCTGATTATTTTGACCAATTATACGAATGGGCAATTCAACTCATCAAAAATGGGAATGCTTTTGTCTGCGATTTAACTGCAGACGAAATAAACGAATATCGTGGAACTCCAACTAAACCCGGCAACGAAAGCCCGAATCGTAATAGAACTGTTGAAGAAAATCTTGAATTGTTTGACAAAATGAAAAATGGAGAATTTCCGAATGGAGCAAAAGTTCTTCGTGCTAAAATTGATATGGCATCTCCAAATATGAATATGCGAGATCCAGTTGTTTACAGAATTTTACATGCTACACACCACAGAACGGGTAGCAAATGGTGTATCTATCCGATGTATGATTGGGCTCACGGATTGGAAGACTCGCTTGAAAATATTACTCATTCTTTATGCACTTTAGAGTTTGAAGACCATCGTCCGCTGTATGATTGGTTTATAGATCAACTCGATGGGGTTTATCATCCTCGACAAATTGAATTTGCACGACTGAATTTAAACTATACGGTGATGAGCAAAAGAAAGTTACTAGAACTTGTTGAGGGTGGATTGGTGAATGGTTGGGACGACCCACGAATGCCAACAATTTCTGGGTTGCGAAGAAGAGGATATACGCCTGCATCTATTAGAGAATTTGCCGATAGAGTTGGTGTAGCTAAGCGAGAAGCAACATCAGACATTGCTTTATTGGAACACTGCCTTCGTGAGGATTTAAACAAAAGAGCTCATCGTCGAATGGCAGTTCTTGAACCATTGAAAGTTATAATTACGAATTATCCTAAAGATCAAACGGAAGAATTTGAAGCAGTTAATAATCCGGAAAATGAAAATGATGGAAAGAGAATGATTCCGTTTTCTCGTGAGATTTACATTGAGAAATCAGACTTTATGGAAGATCCTCCTAAAAAGTTTTTTCGTTTAGGTATTGGTCGCGAAGTTCGACTTAAACATGCATATTACATCACATGTAACGAAGCCATTAAAAATGAAAATGGTGAAATTGTAGAATTACATTGCTCGTATGATCCTGCAACAAAAGGTGGCTGGAGTGATGATGGCCGAAAAGTAAAAGGGACACTTCATTGGGTTTCCGTAGAACACGCTGTTCAGGCTGAAGTCAGATTATACGACAATCTGTTTTCAAAAGAAAATCCTTATGAAGTTGAGGACGGCAAAGACTGGAAAGATAATTTGAATTCGGAGTCATTAATTGTTAACAAAAACTGTTACATTGAACCATCTTTAGCTAACTCTAATTCTGAAGATAATTTTCAGTTTCTGCGATTAGGCTATTTTACTACAGATAAAGATTCTACCAAAGATAAACCGGTATTTAATCGTGCAGTAAGTCTGAGAGATAGAAAAAAATAACAGATAACGGTTAATAGTAAAAAATGAAAATTAAATCAAATGCAAAAATAAATATTGGGTTAATAATCCTCAACAAGCGAGAAGACGGATATCATAATATTGATACTGTTTTCGCAGAATTGGATTGGGGTGATACACTCATGTTTGATGAAGTATCTAACAAAGACGCTAAGTCGCAAAGCAGCAAATACCCAATATCCAACATCCAACACCAAACACTAAAATCCCAACTCCCAGCGGACGATTCTAACCTAATCACAAAAGCTTACAAATTATTGCGAAGCACTGTTTCAGAAGTACCAACAGAATATCAAATTAAATTAATCAAACGAATCCCAATGGGTGGGGGTTTAGGCGGAGGTTCATCAAATGCATCAGCGACTTTAATCGCACTTAATCAACTTTGGGGATTAGATTACTCAGCTGAAAAGTTACAATCTCTTGGAGCACAACTCGGAGCAGATGTCCCGTTCTTTATTAAAGGCGGAGTCCAACGAGGGCAAGGAATAGGAGAAAAATTACAACCTATTAAATTGAACGAAGATTGGTTTATCGTTATAGTTGTTCCGCCTATTCATTGCTCAACCGCCGACGCGTACAGGGATTATAAAAAGTATTTGCCAGTTAATTGGAATAATCGTAATATTACTGGCTCGGAATTAACCGATAAAGAACTAACTGGACTTAGAAATGATTTCGAGCCAATGATTTTTGATAAATTTACAGAAATTGAAAAAATCAAGAGTCAACTGATAAAAGCAGGTGCAATTATCTCGCGTTTATCTGGTTCTGGCTCCGCCGTATATGGCGTTTTTCAAACCAAAGATTTAGCTCAACAATGCCAATCTTCGATTGACTCTTCGTATTTTTCAATAGTAACAAAAATTAAGAAATAAATTTATTTCGGGGATCGTTCAATGGTAGGACACATGGTTTTGGTCCATGGGATTGGGGTTCGACTCCCTATCCCCGAGCATTATGAAGATATTCAGTGGAAGATCAAATCCGGTATTAGCTAAAGGTATTGCAGATTACCTCGGCATAGAACTGGGCAAAGTAGACATCAGAAATTTCAGCGATGGTGAAATTCGTATTGCTTTCGAAGAAAATATCAGAAATGAAGATGTGTTTTTAGTACAATCTACAAACCCACCAGCTGATAATATTCTTGAACTTTTAATAATGATGGACGCAGCTCGTCGTGCTTCTGCGAGAAGTATTGTAGCTGTAATTCCATACTTTGGATACGGAAGACAAGATAGAAAAGATAGGCCACGAGTCCCAGTTTCAGCTCGGATGATTTTGGATATGATATCTGCTGTTGGTGCAAATCGAATTATTTGTATGGACCTTCACTCTGCTCAAATTCAAGGATTTGCTAATGTTCCATTTGATCATTTATACTCCCGAATTGCTCTTTTAGATAGGTTGAAAGAATTTGACTTAAATGAAGATACGGGTGTTGTATTAGCTCCTGATATGGGTAGTGCAAAAATGAGTCAATCTTACGCAAAAAAACTACAAGTAGGTTTTGCTTTAATTGATAAACGCCGACCAAAACCAAATCAGGCTGAAGTTGCTAATCTTATTGGTGATTTGGATAATAAGCATGTATTAATAATTGATGACATGATAGACACAGCAGGGACAATTTGCAATGCTGCCCAAACAGCAATTGACCATGGAGCAATTGATGTTACTTGCGTAGCAACACATCCAGTATTGTCAGGAGAGTCAATAAAACGGTTAAATAAATCACCTATTACAAAAATTGTTCTGTGTGATACAATCCATATTCCACAGGAAAAAAAATCAAAAAAAATTGAAATTATTTCAGTAGCAAGTGTGTTTGGAGAATCCATTAGAAGGATAAATACAGGGCAATCATTAAGTTCAATGTTTAATTTTTAGAAATTTAGAGATATAGAGGAGAAAATATGGCACAAGAATATATATTAGAAGCTCATAGTCGAAAAGAAATGGGAAAAAAAGATGTGAAAATATTGCGATCAGAAGGTAAAATACCGGGCGTTTATTATTCTCACGACTCTAAAGAGAGCATTCCTTTTTATATTGAGACAAAAGAATTGTTTAACGCGTTCAAATCCGACTCTCATTTATACAAAGTAGAAGTTGGAGATAAAATGAGAAATGTTATGTTTAAGGATATTCAGTATCATCCAGTTACTGATGAAGTTATCCATTTAGATTTATATGGAGTAAGAATGGATGAGCTTATCCAAATTAAGGTACCAATTCACTTAATCGGAGATTGCCTTGGCGAAAAAGAAGATGGTGGTAAAATAACTCAACCATTAATGGAATTGGATATTAAATGTCTTCCTTCTAACATTCCTGATTTTGTTGAATTGGATATCACAGAATTAAGATTAGGTGACAGTTTACATGCAAGCGATGTTATGCTTGCAGATGATGTGGAACTTGCATCCAATCCTGATTCAGTTATTGTATCTGTAACTCACGGTATCAGTGATGCGGACCTCGAAACTGCTGTACTAGAAGAAGAAGGTGTTGAATTTGAAGATGCTGAAGGTGAAGAAAGTGCTGAAGAAGGCGCTGAAGGTGAAGAAAAGAAAGACGAATAAGCACCTAAAGAATAATGAATTTGATTGTTGGACTAGGTAATCCTGGGAAAAAATATGCAGAGACTAAACACAATTTTGGATTTTGGATTGTTGATTATTTCGCTGAAAAGAGTGATTTGCAATTCAAAGCAGGAAAGGGTGATTATTTATTCTGTAAAACCAACGAACTAATGCTTATGAAACCAACAACTTATATGAACAATAGCGGAATAGCAGTAAAAGAAGCGTGTAAATATTTTGACATTGAGCCAAAAGATATTCTTTTGGTTTATGATGAAATTGATTTACCAGTTGGAACTATCCGCTTTCGTTCCGATGGTGGAAGCGGTGGGCATAAAGGAGTTGAATCAGTCATTTATCAATTAGAAGATGACAAGTTTAGTAGGTTGAGATTAGGAATTGCAACTGATGAAAATATGCGACCTGCTGAACATTATGTTCTTAAACCGTTCAGCAAAAACCATAAAGAACAAGCGGAAGAAGTTATAAAAACTTCCGCAGATAGTATTGAGTACTATTTGTCGCATACAATTGACGAAACAATGAATAAGTTTAACCAATCAAATATTTGAATAAGAAAGGAAAAGAGTGAATAATATTTATTATGTAATAGTTGCCGGTCTAATTGCGATGCTTTACGCGTTTTGGAAAACCAACTGGATTAACAAACAAGACCAAGGCACTAAGAAAATGGAAGACATTGGTAAACATATTGCAGATGGTGCTATGGCGTTCCTAAAAGCTGAGTATAAGATTTTATCAATTTTTGTGTTAGCAGTAGCAATTTTGCTTTTTGTTGGGAATATATCAAGAGGGACAGAATTAGTATCTGTATCTTTTGTTGTTGGGGCATTAGCGAGCGGAATAGCAGGTTTTCTTGGGATGAGAGTTGCCACAAAAGCAAATAACCGAACAACACACGCAGCACGAACAGGATTAGCGTCTGCACTTAATGTTGCGTTTACTGGTGGTTCAGTAATGGGTTTGAGCGTTGTAGGTTTAGGTGTTATTGGTTTAGGATCTTTATTTGCAGTTTACTCGAATCAGTTTGGAACCGATCAAGAGAATATGTTAAAAGTTTTGAATATACTTTCAGGATTTTCTCTTGGAGCATCATCAATTGCTCTATTTGCCAGAGTTGGTGGTGGAATTTACACCAAAGCTGCAGATGTAGGTGCAGACTTAGTTGGTAAAGTTGAAGCTGGTATTCCTGAAGACCATCCACTAAATCCTGCAACAATTGCGGATAATGTTGGTGATAATGTTGGCGATGTTGCTGGTATGGGTGCAGACTTATTTGAATCTTATGTAGGTTCAATTATAGGTTCAATGGTTTTAGGTGCAAGTATCGCAGTGGGTGGTGGATTTGACTTGTCATTTGTAACACTACCCCTATTTATTGCAGCATCTGGTATTATTGTTTCAATTATAGGTACATTTATGGTATCTGTAAAAGAAGGCGGAAGTCCACAAAAAGCACTAAACATTGGCGAATTTGGTTCATCATTTATTATGATTATTGTGATGTACTTTTTAATTACATTATTGCTGCCATCAAGTTTTACACTTGGAGGAACTGAGTTTACAGCAATTGGAGTATTTTGGGCAACTGTAATTGGATTAGCGGCTGGTTTAGGTATTGGAATGATTACTGAACATTATACAGGGACTGATAAATCTCCAACTAATTCTATTGTAAGACAATCTTTAACAGGATCAGCAACCAATCTTATTGCTGGTTTAGGAGTTGGAATGCAATCTACCGCGATACCAACTATCATTATTGCAGCGAGTATTATGGGCGCTTATTATTTTGCAGGATTATATGGAATTGCAATGGCGGCACTCGGGATGTTAGCTAATACAGGTATTCAACTTGCGGTTGATGCTTATGGTCCGATTTCTGATAATGCTGGTGGAATTGCTGAAATGGCTGAATTGCCAAAAGAAGTCAGAGAACGAACCGATAAACTTGATGCAGTTGGAAACACAACAGCTGCGATTGGTAAAGGGTTTGCGATTGGTTCTGCAGCTTTAACCGCACTTGCATTATTTGCTGCTTTTAGAACAACAGTTGAAACTCTTCGTGGTGAAACTATGAATATCACAATCACAGATGCAAATGTTATGGCTGGACTGTTTATTGGAGCGATGCTTCCGTTTGTATTTTCATCTATAGCGATGAATGCAGTTGGGCGAGCTGCAATGGCAATGATTGAAGAAGTTCGTCGCCAATTCAAAAATATTCCAGAATTATCGGCAGCATTAGCGGTAATGAAAAAGTATGGTGACGGAGAAAAAATGTCATCTGAAGACAGAAAAATCTTTGATGAAGCAGACGGAAAAGCTGAATATGGGAAATGTGTAGAAATTTCAACTAAATCAGCACTGAAAGAAATGGTTGTTCCTGGTCTATTGGCTATTTTAACCCCTGTTGCAATTGGTTTTATCTTTGGAGCAGAAACTCTTGGTGGGCTGTTAGCTGGAGTAACTGTTAGTGGTGTATTGATGGCAATCTTTCAGTCCAATGCAGGCGGTGCTTGGGATAACGCAAAAAAGATGATTGAAGAAGGAGTAGAAGTAGATGGTGAAAAGTATGGAAAGGGTTCTGACCCACATAAAGCCGCGATTGTTGGTGATACAGTAGGTGATCCATTTAAAGATACATCAGGGCCATCGCTCAATATTTTAATAAAATTAATGTCAGTTGTATCATTGGTTATTGCTCCGATGATTGCAAAAATAAATTTTTAAGGGAGAAATAAATGAAATATTATGAAACAATGGTTATCATTCATCCTGCTCTAGAAAAAGGGCACTTGAAAGATAATGTAGTAAATGTTCAAGATAACATTCAAAAATATGGTGGGGATGTTGTTTCGACAGAAATTTGGGGTAAAAAAAGATTAGCTTATTATGTTGAAAAACAAAAATATGGGACATTCACTCTTTTTCAATATTCTGGTGAAAAAGTTAATCTTAACGAATTTAATGTGGACTTAGAACACGACACAAATATTTTAGCATATATGACAATTCGTATTGAGGAAAATGAAATTCGCGAACAAAAGGAAGACTTGGATGCTCAAATTGATGGACGCTCAAAAACACCAGTAGTTTCTGAAAATATTAAGAAGCAGTCTGATGAAGATAAAACTAAACCCAAAGTAGAAGCACAATCGGAACTTGTTGACGATACTAAAATTGCTGAATTAGCACCAATAGAATCTGCAGAAGAGCCGGAAAAAGAAGATAAAAAAATAGATACTGAAACAGATGAAGGTTCTACAGATCCTATAACGACTGTTCAGGAAGAGAAAGAATAGAAGGGGGAATCCTAAAATGGCATTTATAAATACACGAAAAGTTTGCACATTCTGTGAAAATCCTGAGATGAAAATTGATTATAAAGAGTATAAAATTCTAAGAAAATTCATCACAGAACAGGGAAAAATTATCCCCGGATTTGTTACAGGAGTTTGTTCAAAACATCAAAGACAAGTAACTCGTGCAATCAAAAGAGCTCGAAATATTGCTTTACTATCATACTCAAATGATTTGAGAGAATCTTAAGGAGCCAAGAAAATGAAAATTATTTTAACTCAAACTATTGAATCTTTGGGGGCTGCCGGAGAAATCATAACAGTAAAAGATGGTTATGCGCGGAATTATTTAATCCCACGGGGTATGGCGATGGAAGCAACCAAAAAGACAATTGCTACTGTGCAGAAAAACATTGATCAGACTGAAATCAAAGAAGCTAAAGCTCGAGAGAATCTTGAATCTTTGGTTAAACAATTAAACAAACTTACTCTCAAGTTTACATTAAAAGCTGGCGAAGAAGAAAAATTGTTTGGTTCGGTAACTTCTCAGATGATTGCAGATGCTATTGTTTCTAAGGGTTATCAAATTGACAAAAAAGAAATTGATCTTCACGAACCTCTTAAGCATGTTGGGAATCATTTTGTAGATATTAAAGTTGGCAAAGGACTAACCGGCCGAATTAAAGTGAAAGTAGCTGCAGAGAAGTAATTAGCTGTTAGCTCTTAGTTGTTGCAAAAAAGCCGTTCGAATGGACGGCTTTTTTTTGTGTAAAATATCTAATTTTGAAATTTACTTCAGCAACAATATTTTCTGTGAAGTAGTAAAGTTTGGTGTAACAAGTTTCGCAAAATAAACTCCACTTGGATGATTGAAGGCATCCCAAATTACTGAATGATATCCAGCATCCTGTTTACTAACACTGCTTACTAATTCTTCTACAGCCATTCTTTGGGTTGCACTTGCTAGTTGAATTCAAGGTTAATTAAATTTTCTTTTTCATAACTTTTTCCGGCGTAATCGGCAAATTGCGAATTCTCACCCCACAAGCGTTAAAGATCGCATTTACTACTGCTGGAGCCGGAGCATTGATTGGAATTTCCGCAACCGCTTTTGCACCGAATGGCGCGGTAGGTTCATCAGTTTCCACAAAATCTACGATAATTTCTGGCATATCGAGTGATGTAAAAATATGATAATCATCAAAATTGGTGTTTGTCATTTTACCGTTTTCGTCAAATGTCATAAATTCAGATAACACCATCCCGAGTGATTGTGGAATTGAACCTTCAACTTGTCCTTCTGACATCTGTGGATTTATAATTTTACCAGCATCCGTAATGGATACAATTTTTCCCACGGTTACAAATCCAGTTTCTGTATCTACTTCTACAATCGCGAAAGTTGCATTGAATGGCTGAGGAGAATCGAAACTCATATTAGACGCTTCCGCCATTATTTGCATCTGATTTTCTGTGTAAAAGGATTTTGTGCACAAATCTTTAAACGAAATTTTATCTCCAGTTTCAGCAATCACAAACTCATTTTCTATTTTCACATTTTCTAAATTTAGGAATTTCTGTCCTTGTTCAAGAATTTGCTCTATCACTTTTTCAGCCGCTTTTTTTACTGCGCCACCGGAGACATAAGTTGTGCTTGAAGCATACGCTCCAGTATCAAATGGAGTCAAATCTGTGTCAGACGAATACACAATGATTTTTTCTACAGCAACACACAAAACTTCAGCGGCGATTTGTGCTAAAGCCGTGTCAGAGCCAGTACCCAAATCCGTAGCACCAACAAGCAAATTGAAACTTCCGTCTTCGTTCATTTTGATGAATGCAGATGCCATATCAATACCTGCAATCCCAGAGCCTTGTGCAGAAGTTGCAACTCCAATCCCTCGTTGTATTGGACTATTTTTATCAGATTGTTGAAATTCATCCCAACCAATTAATTTTCTACCTTTTTCCATACATTCTGCTAAACCATTCGAATTCACAAATGCTTTAAACCCTTCCCGTCCTTCACCAAGAGCACGCATAATTGGAAGTTCATCTCCAAGTTCAAACAAATTCTTTTTACGAAATTCGATTGGACAAATTCCCAATTCCGTTGCGATTTCGTCCATTAATGATTCAAGTGCAAAAAATGCTTGAGGTGCACCATATCCTCTATAAGCCGCTGCAATAGGTAGATTTGTATAAACAGCATTTCCCACAACTTTGAAATTCTGCATTTTGTAAATCGAAAATAATTTCTGTGCTGTAACAGACATTACCGTTAGAGCGTGTGGTCCGTAAGCACCACAATTTTCCAATATGTTTGCTGTCATTGCCGTAATTTTTTGATTCTCATCCAATCCAATTTTTAGAGATATTTTTTGCGGATGTCGAGAACGAGTTGCATAAAATTCTTCTTCTCGAGTCAATTCAAGTCGTGCAGGTCTTCCGGTTTTAAGAGTGATGGCAGAACACAAAGTTTCAGTTAAAATTTCTTGTTTCCCACCAAATCCACCACCAATTCGCGGTTTGATAACACGAATTTTACTAATAGGGAAATTTGTAACTTCAGCGACAATTCTTCTCACGTGAAACGGTACCTGAGTTGCAGTGCGAACATTCAGGCGACCATTTTCATCAAGCCAGGTTAATGTGATATGTGGCTCAATCTGTGCGTGCTGAACAAATGGCGTTGAGTAAGTTCCCTCAAAAATATGCTCAGACTCCGAAAACGCTTTCTCAGCATCTCCAATTTCTGCTTCAAGATGAGACGCCATATTTTTTTGAGTATTGTAAATTCCAGTTTTGCCACTTTCTGGATGAAGAGAAGAAGATTCCGTTGCCTTTTCCATCTCAAAATTTGCTGGTAGAATTTCGTATTTGACGATGATTTTTTCAATTGATTTTTCAGCAATTTCATTAGTTTCTGCAGCGACGATTGCAACCTCATCTCCAACAAATCGTACAGTTGAATCTAAAATTCTAGTATCTCTTGGAGACGGCTCAGGATAGCCCTGCCCTGCGGTTGTGTAATAATGTGCAGGAAAATCTTCGTGCGTTAGAATTGTAACTACACCAGAGATTCCCATCGCTTCGGATTTGTCAATTTCTACTATTTTTGCGTGGGCGTGTGGAGAACGGAGAATTTTGATAAATACAGTATCGGCAACGGAAACATCATCCGTAAAAACTGGTTTTCCCGTCGCTAACGCAACGCCATCAACTCTGGGTGTCTTTTTGCCGATCACTTTCATATTAGCTACTAAGAACGGCAAGTTTCGCTAAATTGTTTTTTGATTCTGTTTTATTCATTTTCGTGTTCCTTTGTGCTCTTTGCGGCTAAAATCGGTTTCACATATCCTGTGCATCTGCAGAGATTGCCTGCAAGAGCATCTTTGATTTCGTCTTCATTCGGGTTTTGATTTTCCCGATTTAATGCCTCCAAAGATATCAACATTCCCGGTGTGCAATATCCACATTGGATTGCACCTTCGTCAATGAATTGTTTTTGCAACGGATGAAGTTCTCTATTTCCCCCAAAATTCTCAATGGTTTCAACAGTTTTCCCATTCAAAGTATGCATTAGAATCAGACAAGAATTGAACGCTTTATTGTCAATCAAAACTGCACATGCTCCACAGCGACCATCATCGCAACCGTATTTCACACTTTTAATTCCGCTATTGCGCAAATAATCAAAAAGCGTTTGGCTCTTCGTGATTTCTATTGATTGTTCTATGCTATTTAGAGTAAACCTGATTTCCATATCAATTCGTCTTTCACTCGTTTAACTGCCGTTGAGATGAGCGATTCCTTGTAAGAAACTGAACCAAAGTCATCGTCATAAAAGCCCGTTTTCGCTTCCTTTGCGATAATAATCTCCGAATTTTCATTCCAATTATTAAGTGCAATTTTATGGTTTGTTATTTTGTTCGTTTTCCCACCGATTGCAAACTCAAGATCCCCATTTTTGAAAACTCCAGCAATATTCACAATCGCTGGTGCTGATGGTATTACAGAAAATCGTTGAACCGCAACAGTGTCAATATTTTTAGGGGAATATGAAATTTCCGTAATGATTCCGTTAGTATTCCAATCACGGATAGAGATTTGAAATTCTTTCTCTGCGACAATTGCGAGTTTTGCATTCAC
The DNA here is from genome assembly GCA_014381725.1 of Fidelibacterota bacterium. Lineage (GTDB taxonomy): Bacteria > Fidelibacterota > Marinisomatia > SCGC-AAA003-L08 > JACNLC01 > JACNLC01. The sequence continues at coordinate 42,023 of JACNLC010000070.1, forward strand.
CGCATTGAGAAATGTTAGAATTTCAGAGTTAGTGCGATTTTGTGCAATCTCCCCACCGAATGTCCGTTGATTTCTGATATTTTTTGACGGACAAGCAATTTCCACAGACGGAATGAGTTTGCAATTCGGGTTCACTTTCATCGAACAATCAATAAAATTCTGCAAATTTGCACCTGCACCGATTCGAACTTTCTCATATGAAACATCAATCGAAAAATCCAAAAGAGTAGTAATATCAATTAAATTGTTTTCGGAATTATGCTTTGTTAAAATGTAAGTCCCTCCTGCAAAATACTCGTGATTTTGTAATTTGCTCAACTCAAAAGCATCTTGCAAGGAAACTGGAAATTGGAAATTCATTCTTGTGTCTTTAAATTTTGTGATTGTGCCAATACTCCTTCCGCACTTTCCCGCCTAATTCGTGTTTTACAATTTCTGCCGATTTCCCAATAAGTTTTGACTAAAATTGTGGTAACAGTTTGGGCTATATGCTGTCTGGCAATAGTGAGTAAGTCACCTATTTTGTTGATTAATTTGGAAGAGTCTGTTTTTCTTGGCACTTAATTTACCTTCTTTAATTCCAGCATCTCACTTGCAATTTTATTATGTAGTTCAATCAAGTTTTGTTCATCAATTTTATTTTTTCCATCTCTAATTTGAATTTGTCCGTTGATGATTAAAAAATCCACTGAAGACATTCGATTTGAAAAAACAAGGGATGCAAGTGGGTCGCTCATTCCTCCTGCATATTCGATTTTATCCATAGAGAATAATGCAAAATCAGCACATTTCCCGACTGATATTTCGCCGATGTCAGTTCGCCCAAGAACAGCCGCTCCACCGCGTGTTGCCATCTTTAAAACATCTCTTGCTGAGAGCCAAAACTGTTCTTCTCTGAGTCGTGAAATCAACATTGCATTGCGGATTTCGCTGAGCATATTTGATGAATCGTTGGAAGCAGAACCGTCAACACCCAAACTCACATTCACGCCAGCATCTAGCATTTCACGAATTCGTGCTATACCGGAACCGAGTCGCATATTTGAAGTCGGACAATGTGAAATTCCAACACCAATATTTCCAATTTTTTCTATCTCTGCTTTATTCAGATGAACCATATGTGCAAACCAAGAATTATCCGAAATCCATCCTAGAGAATCGAGATATTCTACCGGACGCTTTCCATATTTTTCAACACAGAAATTTTCTTCGTCAATCGTTTCACATAAATGAGTATGAATTTGTAAGTTGTTTGATTTTGCAAATTCTGCTGTTTGTTTCATCAATTCTGGAGTAACAGAAAACGGCGAGCACGGAGCAAGTGAAATTCGCACCATCGCACCGAAATTAGCATCGTGGTATTTATCAATCAACCGCTCAACATCAACCATAATTTCGCCTTCTGTCTGCACCACATCGTCAGGAGGAAGTCCACCATTTGACTTACCCAAAGACATCGAACCACGCGTCGGTTGAAACCGAATTCCAAGTTCTTTTGCGACATCAATTTCTGCGTCAATAAGTTCACTAGAAACATCTTCTGGAAATAAATAAAAATGGTCAGAGGTTGTAGTAACTCCGGATTTCATCATCTCCAAAATTCCTGTTTTTGCGCTTACTGAAACGGCTTCTTCAGTGAGATTTCGCCAAACTTCATAATGTGCAACCAGCCATTGGAAAAGCGGTGCATCCTGCATTTTAGGTAAATTCCGTGTGAGTGTTTGATACAAATGATGATGCGTATTTATAAATCCTGGCAACACAACCATTTTTGAAGCATCAATTGTTTCATCAACTGTAACATTTTCAAGCGAATTTTCCCCTGCTGAAACAATTTTATTATTTTCAATCAAAATATGCCCGCCGGAAAATTCTTCCATAGAATCATTCATAGTTGCTACTACAAGCGGATTTTTGATAAGAATTCTTTTAGCCATAGTATTTAATAGAATTTTTCAAATATTTCATAAATATCGCCATCGTTGCTACCTGCTCAAAATTACAATCTTTTGCACTTTTTTTGAGGTTAAAGTTTTGAATTTTCAATGTTTTATAGTCAAATTCTGCAAGGACTTCACTGTTTTCGAAAACTAATACTTTATCAATTCTATTCAATGTCGCCCATTTATCTTTGTTTTTCCATCGCAAAATTCCATCGTCAAAATAATATCCTTTTTCAGTTTTTTCAAAACTGGACTTATCTAAATAGAATTTTGGTTTATCACGATACGGAGCACCGTTTGTTGGGCAAAATGTTGCACAATTCCCGCATTCGTTGCATAAATTTGCAGTGTTTACTATCTGATATTTCTGCTCAATTCTGAATGGTTCAAGTTCACAAATTTTCCCGTTTTTTATTTCGTAAGCAGGATATTCCATCTGTTCCACATCAAAACTTACATTTGCTCGATTTGGACAAACCGAAACACAAATATTGCAAAATTGGTCACATTGCAAACAACGCATCGCCTCTGTTTGCTCATCATCTGATTTTTTAGGATAAATCCTAGTGGCCTGCATTTGTTGAAACTCTGCCAATGAAATATTGCTTCGTTTTTCGCCAATATTGTTTTCAGTCAATTTTTCTCCGCACTGAATCAAAATTTCTTCTGCTGCCCGTTTTCCATCTCCAATTGCATTCACAAGCGATGATGCACCACGAGTAAAATCACCTCCAGTAAATACATTTTTGATTTGTGATTCCTGAGTGTTGGAATTGATTTGCACTTGAGGTTCAGGGAAAAAGTCGAGCACAATTTCTTGCCCAATCGCTGAAATAACTGAATCAAAATGCATTTCAAATTCCGAATTTGAAATTTTAATCGGTCGTTTTCGTCCACTTTCGTCTGGTTCTCCGAGTTTCATTTTAGAGCAAACGAGTCCTGTTAATTTACCACTATTTTCGATAATATTTTCTGGCAGAATCAATTCTATAATTTCGATACCTTCTTCAATGAGTTCGCGAATTTCTTCTGGATTTGCTGGCATTTCTTTTTTGGTCCGACGATATAAAACACTAACCGATTTTGCGTTTCGTTTCGCGGCTCTTGCGACATCCATCGCCGAATTTCCGCCACCAATCACAGCAACAGAATTACCCAAATTTATTGACTCACCATCCTTCAATTTCGATAAAAATTCAAGTTGATCAAATGCTAATTTTTCGTTTGGAATACCAAGTTTTCGACTTTTTTGTGCACCAGTGCCGATAAATAAAAAATCGAAATTATTTTGCAATTCGTTGAATTTCCATAAATCAACTTTTGTATCAAAGTGAATTTTCGCACCAAGTTCGATAATCCTATCAATATCTGCATTAATGCTTTCGTCATTCAAACGAAATTCTGGAATCACGGCTGAAATCATTCCACCCGCTTGCGATTTTTGCTCAAATATCTCAACCGAAAACTCATTATTAAGCAGAAAATATGCACACGAAAGTCCAGAAGGTCCAGCACCGATGATTGCGATTTTTGGATGTTGGATATTGGATATTGGATGTTGAATATTTCCTACGCTCCATTCACTGCTCTCTGCTATAAACTTTTTGATGTCACGAATTTTTAGTGGAGAATCATAATTGATTCTTGTGCATTTTGTCTGGCATATTTGATCGCATACTGCTCCGGTTGAATATGGAAAGGGGTTCGTTTGTAACACTATTTTCAGCGCATTTTGCAAATCTCCCTGTGCAACAAAATCAAGATATGCCGGAACATTTTGGTCGGTCGCACAAGTTTCTGTGCACGGTGCTTTTGCACAATCAAAAATTGGCAAATCACGGCTCGTTTTGATATTTTGATATGGAAATTCAGATTTTCTATATCGTGGATTTTCCAGAACAAATTTTGCATAATTTTGCAATTTGCCTTTTGTATTCGTAATTTCTAATTCGTAATTCCTAATTCTCAATTCTTCAAAATATTGAGCCAACCGAGCATAACCACCGGGTTTGAGCAAATCTGAGCAAACAGTAACGGGAAAAAGTCCGCATTCAAGAGTTTCAGAAACATTAAACGCATCTACGCCAGCACAAAATGAAATGTTCAGTTTGTTATCAAAATCTGATTGTAATATTTCTGCTAAATTAATAGCCAACGGATGTAACGCGCGACCGCTTAGATAAACCATTATTTCAGAATTTGGCAAATCAGTATTTTCGTTCAAAACTTCCAAAGTGTTTGTTAATTTGATTCCAAATTCCACACCAAATATTTCCGCTGTATTTTGCAATGAATGAATCATCTTTACAGCATCCGGATATTTCAAATCGTGCTCAAATGCAATATCAGGCACTGTAATTTCATATTCCAAATTTTCGTTTAAAATTTCACGAACTTGATGTTTCCCAAGCAAAGTTGGATTCAATTTTACTGTAGTGTGAAATTTTCGTTCCGTTAAAAAGTATTCTGCAATTTTCTGAATTTCCTCTGTCGGACATCCGTGCATTGTAGAAATTGTCAAATTATTTGAAATCTGTGTTGGGATATTTAAACTTCGAATATTTGGATAAATCGGTTCCAATATTTTTAGATAATTTTCTAGTTCTTCTGAGCAATCTGTCATTCTATTCAAATATTGTTGCACATTCGGTTTTTTGATTCCAGCCAAATCGTAACCAACACTCATATTGAAAATAAATCCTGATTCATTCGATTCAAACCCAAATTTATCTTTTAATAAATGAATCAATATCCACGCTTTTAGATATTCGTCAAACGATTCATTAAGTTTCAATTCCTGCGACCATTCGCAATTGTATCCTTCATCGGAAATATCAATACACGGACGGGTGATTTCGAGTTCGTCGATCGTCTGCACAGTTTTAAGTTCGATGTATCGTGCTCCACAAAGCCACGCTGAAATAATATTCTGTGCCATTTGTGTATGCGGACCTGCAGCAACTCCAATCGGTGTTTCTAATAGTTGACCATAACGCTTTGCTCTAAAATAATCATCTGATTTCGGGTTGAAAAATAGCGATTTGTGAATACCAAAAATCGTGTCTTTTTTGCCACAAAGTTCGCAAAGATTCGCTAAGGTTTTTAAATTTATTCCTTTAAAATTTTTCATTTTACTGTTCATCATTCATCCTTCGAACCTCATTGTTCAAAAGGTTTACTAACACTTGTTCTCTATAATTTGCACTTGCCCGAATGTCTGAAATCGGCGAAATGTCGGGGACAATCAAATTGGCAGTGATGTCAGTTTTAGGATTATCAAGCAACACATTTTCCAATGTTTTCAGTCGGATAATCGTCGGGGCAACGGCTCCTGCAAAAATAGAAAGATGTTCAAAATTATCGCAGTTTTTCTTATACACAATTGCAAAGTTGACTACAGAAATTGCCATAGATTCACGCAATCCTAGTTTGATAAACAGCGATTGAAAATCTGTTTTCGGCAAAATAACGGACTGCAAAATCTCACCATTATTAAGTGCAATTTCACCGGGATTTGTGATGATATTTTCGATTGGAACGATTCGTTCACTTTTGCTCCTGATGAGTTTTAGTTTAGCACCAAAAGAATAAAGTGGTGTGAGTAAATCACCCGATGGAGAAGCATTGCAAATGTTTCCACCGATTGTGGCACGATTGCGGATTTGCACACCAGCGAACTCTTTTGTAGCCTGCCATAATGCGTTGAAATATTTGTGAATTACAAGATTTTTCTGTAATTCTGTAACCGTCGTGAGCGCTCCAATTTCGATTTCTTCTGTGGTTTCACGAATTTCTGAAAGGTCTGAGATATTTTTCAAATCAATCAAATTTTCAGGAAGTGGAGTTCCATTTTCAAATCCTGGCATTAAATCCGTCCCACCAACTAAAATGGTGTAATTTTTGATCGATTCGAAAAGATTAAATAATTCTGAAATTGAATTTGGAGAAAAATAGTTCATTTAATTGTCAATTGTTTTCAATTGCATCCACTATTTTTTTGTATCCAGTGCAACGACAAATATTCCCCGCAAGTTTTTCTTTGATTTCGTCACGAGTAGAATGTGGGTTTTCTTTTCGGATTTCCTCTCCAGCAAGCACCATTCCCGGAATGCAAAATCCACATTGCACCGAATGATGCTCGATAAAATTCTGTTGTATTTCCGATAATTCGTCTACTTTTGCGATTCCTTCTATCGTTGAGATTTCACTCCCATTAGTTTCCACTGCAAAAATTAAACACGAATTTACGATTTTCCCAGCAAGAATTACAGAACACGCTCCGCATTCGCCTTCGCCACAGACTTCTTTCGTGCCAGTTAATTTCAAATGGTTTCTGATGAAATCCAAAAGTCGCAAATGCGTTGGAATCGTTTTTTCGACTTGCTTTCCGTTAATTTTTACCGAAATTGCCTTGCTATTTTTCATCCGCGATTTTTGGTTGTAAACAATCTGTGAAATCCGTGAAATCTGTGGTTTTGTTCACAGGTTTAAATTCTCAATTGAATCTATCGCTTCCGGAATTTCTATTTTCTTCTGTGCCGCTGGAATGTCTTTCAATCCCGTGCCGGTTGCTAGAATTACGACAGTCTCATTTTTTTCGATTTTTCTGGATTCAGTCGCTTTTTTGAATCCTGCAAATGACGATGCCGCCGCTGGTTCTGTGAAAATTCCCGTTTTTTCAGAAAGTTCCTTTTGCGCTGTCAAAATTTCATCATCACTCACAGTAATTCCAAATCCGTCGCTGTTTTTTACGGCTCTGAGTGCTTTTGTTCCGTCGGCGGGATTGTCCACAGAAATGCTATCGGCAATGGTATTTGACGAAACAGGTTCGATTTTCCCATCATTTTTGAGTGCATTGACACTGGCACAACTTCCTTCGGATTGCACGGCGACAAGTTTCGGCATTTTGTCAATCCAACCGAGTTTTTTCAAATCCCAGAACGATTTGTAAACTCCGCCGATGATGCAACCATCTCCGGTCGGAACGAAAATCAAATCCGGCACATTCCAATTCAATTGTTCAGCGATTTCGAGTCCGACAGTTTTTTTGCCTTCGGAAAGTATGGGATTGATGCCTGTTGAACGCGAGTAAAATCCGTATTTTTCAGAAATTTTCATCGAAAGTGCGAACGCGTCATCATATGTTCCGTTCACAGGAAAAAGTGTTGCGCCGTATTGTAAAATCTGCGTGAGTTTGGCTTTCGGAGCCGAAGCCGGTGCGAGGATAATTGCATTTTTTCTGTAAAATGCCGAAAGCGCTGAAAGCGAAGCCGCCGCATTGCCCGTCGAAGCAGCCACAATCGTGTTTTCGCCCATTTCCGTCGCGTGCTGAATACCGATGTCCGTAGCGCGGTCTTTCAGCGAACCGGATGGATTGCGTGTGTCATCTTTGACGAAAAATTCCGAGACACCAAATTCCTCTGCAATTTTCGCAAAGGAAATCAACGGAGTTCCGCCGATTTGCATCGTGCGTTTTGGTGCATTTTTAACCGGTAAAATCGGTAAATATCTCCAATGAGAACGGTCTGGATTTTTCGCTAAATCTTGCTTCGTCCATTTTTGCGAAATTGAAGCATAATCGTAAATGATGTCTAAATTCTCACCGCAATCACATTGATAACGAAATGGTTCGATGTCATATTTTGCATCGCAGGAAACGCACTGCACATTGATAATTTTTGGTTTTTGATTTTTCATTTCAACCATTGATTACACGAATATCACAGAAGATTTAGCCGCGAAGAGCACAAAGAAATACGAAAATAAAAACCGTAAAATCATCCACTAATTTTCGAATTAAACTCTTCGATTTTTCTGTCCCATTCGTCGGCTTTCGCAAACTGATTTTTCCAATAATCGTCATCATTCCATTGTGCATCGAGTTCTTCAACTGATTTGCCTTGTTGCTCGATCCACGTAAAATATTTCAAATTGTGAATCCTCTTTTTTTCGTAATACGAAAGTTCCAAAATATCGTCTTTTCCGATGCCTAGAAGCCGATGTTCAAAATCCACTTCCGCTTGCGTTTCCGTGTATTTACCAAATTTCTCATTCGCTTCAGCAAGTCGTGATTGATACATTTCCATCGAATCGGTAGCCACTGTAAACACGCAATCGTTTTCGTTGAATTCGTAGTATTTCGCTATTTTGATTGCACCCAAAATATTCGCAACCGAAGAAATACCGAAATGATGCAATTTTTCCAGTAAATCTTCAGAAATACCATGATTTTTGAGAACCGATTTTCCTCCCGTTTCATTGAACAGTCGAATGAGTCGCATCGGTGCTTCGTCATCAATTCCGGCAACCATATCGAGATTTTTCACATTCATAATCCACGGAATATGCTTATCGCCGATGCCCTCAATTCTGTGTCCGCCGTAGCCGTTTCGGAGCATTGTCGGGACTTGCGATGCTTCGCCCGCGGCAATTTTAATTTGTGGGAATTTTGTGCGAAGATAATCGCCACTACCGAGAGTTCCACCGCTGCCTTGCGTCAAAAACAATCCGCTGAACCGCTGATTTTCTGCCGACTCCGATGCGAAAACTTCCGCCATCGCAGGACCCGTTATAGCATAATGCCAGAGCGGATTTCCGATTTCAGCGAACTGATTCAAATTCACAATTTCATCGCCGCGCTGGGTTTGCAATTCCTTGACTTTATCGTAAATTTCCTTCACATTCGCCTCACCGCCTGGCGTGGCAATGACTTCGGCACCGACTTTTTTGAGCCAATCAAACCGTTCCTGCGACATTTCCTCCGGCAAAACAGCAATCGAAGGACAGCCGAGTAAATAGCCATCGTAAGCGCCGCCCCGACAGTAATTCCCCGTCGATGGCCACAGCGCTTTTTGGCGAGTTGGGTCGAATTTTCCAGTAATCAATTTTTCGACAAGCGGACCGAAAGTCGCACCAACTTTATGTGCTCCAGTCGGGAAGTATTTCCCAAGCAAAATGAATATTCTTGCTTCCACACCGGTCAATTCCGATGGAAGTTCAAGAAAATTCACTTTTCCGAATCCACCACCTTTTTTCACGGGTTCGTTTTTCCAGGTGATGCGAAATAAATTGAGCGGATTCAAATCCCACAAACCGACTGTTTTCAGTTTGTCCTTGATGCTCTGCGGAATTAACTCCGTATTTCGCATTTGTTTGTAAGTCGGAATAACGATATTTTTCTCTCTACAGCGTTGAATTGTGTTTTGTAAAATTTGATTTGTCATATTTTTTCCTTTTTAGATATAAATTTCACGGATATTAGCAGTTTATTATCTGCGTTCCGGTTTTTCCGTTCAAGGCATCAATCGCCTTATCCAAAGATGTAATTATCGCCCGTTCGCCACCGGATTTTACGAATCGAATACACGCTTCCACTTTCGGCCCCATGCTTCCATCGGCAAATTGTCCATCACTGAGATATTTTTCCGCTTCAGCAACCGTAATTTCGCTCAACGATTTTTGGTTCGGTTTCCCGAAATTCAGATAAACACATTCCACATCGGTGAGTACCAGGAAAATATCTCCGTTTACGACTTCTGCAAGTTTCTGCCCGGCCTTGTCTTTATCCACGACCGCTTCTACTCCGATGAGTTGACCATCTGATTGTTTCACGACGGGAATTCCGCCGCCGCCTGATGTTATCACAATCACACGATTTTCCAAAAGAAGTTTAATCGCTTCCGCTTCGATAAGTCCAATCGGTTCCGGCGACGGAACAACTCTCCTCCATGATTTTTCCGCTCCCGGCTTGACTTCTTTGACAATGTATCCTTTCTTCTCTTTCAATTCCATCGCTTCCTCGGGTGTGTAAAACGGTCCCACCGGCTTACTTGGATTCATAAAATCGGAATCCTTGTCATCCACCAAAACCTGCGTAATTACCGAAGTAATCGGAATTTCCCGCCCGTCCTTACGAAACGCATTCTGCAATTGATTTTGAAACATGTAACCGATTTCTCCCTGGGTCATCGCATCCACAACATCCAGCGGCAAGGGCGGCACGAGCATTTTGCTTTCTTCCTGTTGAATCAGCAAATTTCCAGCCTGCGGACCATTTCCGTGTGTGAGAATCAACTTGTAACCGAGTTTGTTCATCTTCACGAGTTGTTCGCAAGTCAGCGCCACATTTTTGAATTGATCTTCAGCGGTGCCGACTTCTCCCGGCTGCTTGATCGCATTTCCTCCGAGAGCAATTATAATTAATTTTCTTTTCATACTTTTCTCCATAAAAACCACGAATGAACACTAAAATTCGCAAATAAAATCTTAGTGAAACTTAGCGCTCTTGGTGGCTAAAAAATTACATCGTTAACGCCATCACCGCTTTTTGAGCGTGAAGCCGATTTTCCGCCTGATCAAAGACAACCGAATTCGGTCCGTCAAGAACTCCATCGGTAACTTCGATATTCCGATCTGCAGGCAACGGATGCATGTAAATCGCATCTGGCTTTGCCATCGCTAAACGACGCTCATCGGCAATCCAATCACTATATTGCTCGGTGATTCGTTTGTCATTGGTTGGATCCGTCGTTGTCAACATTGGTCCCCAACTTTTCGCATACCAAATGTCCGTGTCTTTCACGCCAGCTTCAAAATCGTCCATTATCTCAAAACTTCCGTGATGCTTTTTCGCATTTTCTTTCGCCTGATCAATGAATTTCGATTTCAGTTTGAACTCAGGCGGATGTACCAAACGGACATTCATTCCATAGCGGGTCATGAGCAAAATCAAACTATTCGGAACACTTTGTGGTTTTGAGTAACTCGAAGCATACGCCCAACTCACAGTAATCGTTTTCCCGCGAGGATCGCCTTTTTTTTCTTTGATAGTTTGCAAATCTGCCAAAATCTGATGCGGATGAAATTCATCGCATTGCATATTCAAAACCGGCGTTCGGCTGGCTTCGGCAACCCAACGAATGTATTGATTCCCATGCTCCCAATCTACTTGACGAATCGCAATTCCATCGTTGTAACGACCGAGAATATCGCCGATTTCTTTAGCCGTATCACCGTGGGAAACCTGCGTCGTTTTGCTATCCAAAAACATCGCATGTCCACCGAGTTGAGCCATTCCCGCTTCAAACGACGCACGAGTCCGAGTGCTGGAAAAGAAAAACAACATCGCCAGAACTTTATCACGCAAATAAGCATGCGGTTCGCCCAAAGCCCTTTTGCGTTTCAAATCCATGGCAACATCCATAATCGTGTCGATTTCTTCCCGAGTCCATTCCTGAGTCGTAATCATGTCACGGCCGCGTAAAAATGTCTGCATAATTTCCTCCTATTCTTGTGAACCAAGAACCAACGCTAAAAGTGCCATTCGCATGACAACACCGTTGAACGCTTCCTGCCAGTATCGCGACCAGCGAGTGATATCCACATCCGCCGGAATTTCATCCATGCGTGGAAGTGAGTGCAACAGAATCGCATCTGATTTTGCTTTTGTGGATAGCAATTCACGTGTAATTTTGTAATTAGACGGAGTCAAATCAACATCACCTGAGCGTTCATCTCTGGCTTTTGTATAATCCGGCTGAACGACAGGTTCAACCAAAATCACATCCGCATCGGCGATGGCTTCTTCAACATGTTCGGCTTCTTTGAAATTCAGATTATATTTTTTGATTTCCTTTTTAAATTCGTCGGTCATACTCATTTCCGGCGGTGATACGAATGTAATGGGACAATCAAACTGCGTCAGCCCGTGTGCCAGCGAATGCATCGTTCGCATTCTCATATCACCGACGGCTAGCCATTTTAATCCGTCAATCCGTCCTTTTTCACGATAGACAGTGTAAAGATCAGTCAAAATTTGCGTCGGATGTTCGCCCCAGCCGTCACCGCCGTTGATAATCGGCACAGATGACCATTTTGCTGCTTCGTGTGGTGCCCCTTGTTGAAAATGTCGCATCACGATCACATCGCCGTAGAATTCCAGCATCTTGACAGTATCTTTGATTGTCTCCTGATAAAAATCACCGGCACGTGTCATTTTCGCATCTGCAAAACCTGTAACATGTCCACCAAGCCGATGCATCGCAGCTTCGTGCGCCAATCTTGTGCGAGTGCTTGGCTGATAAAATGCCGTAACCAACGTTTTTCCCGCCAAAAGATCCGTATTTTGTCTATTTTCGGCATGATGTTTCAAGCGATCCGCCACATCAAACACTCTAAAAAATTCATTTCGTTCAAAGTCCTTAAGTGAAAGAATATCTCTTCCTGCAAAACTTCTCATTTTTATTTCCCTTTCTTTTTTAACTGCAAATTGACGCGAATAAACACTGATATTTTCGTGTAAACTCGTGTAATCTGTGGTTCATTTTCAGTTCATTTTATTCCAAATTAATTTTGCTTGTAATCTTGCTTTTTCCAAGATTTCAAATTCGTTTAAATCAACACATTTTCCGTTCCGAATTCGAAACTTACCACGAGTTATCACATCCGTGGGGTTTTCCAGTCCAAACAGGATATGCGCTGAAAAGTTTTCTTTGGTAATCTCCGTTTTTGGAGAATAATCGAAAAAAACCAAATCGGCTTGGTAACCTGGTTGAATATTGCCCAATTTCAAACCAGACAATTTACTTACAATTTGCGAATTATTTTCGAATAAAAATGCAAAATAATCCACATTTTTCTCCTTGTGTGAACTGCGAATCAGCACTCCTTCTTTCGCTTCGGATAGCATGCTCGCCTGCATTCCGTCTGTTCCCAATCCTACTTTAGTTTTTTCGATGATTTCGGATGATAGAATTCCAACTTTGTTGTTCGCATTGGATGTTGGATTGTGCACAAGATTCGCTCCGGTTTTCTGCAGAATTTCCAAATCTTCCGGCAAGATGTGGATTCCATGCGCAACCAGACTTCTCTCATTCAACAATCCAAAATGATTGAGCCGTTGAATCACCGATGGATAGCCTAATCTTTTTGTGTATTCCTCATCTGCTTTGTCTTCGGAAACATGGATGTGAATTCCACAATCCGATTCTGCGATTTTCTCTAATGATTTATCAGAAAGCGTAAACGATGCATGAAGTCCCAATAACGGAAAAACATGAGGATTGTTTTCGTGTTTTTGTAATGTTCTCAAATTTACCGCCAAACCAGATTCGAAATATCCCTCACCGTTTCGGTCGGTAATTTCAAATGCAGGCGAGATATTGATTCCAAATTTCTCAGCAATTTCAGCGAGCATTTCGAGTGAACCTTCGGTGAAATTCGGACTGGAATGATGATCAATAACTGTCGTAACGCCACATTTTAAACATTCCAATAATCCAGTTTCAAAAGACGCTCGAGTTGAATTTTCATCTAGCGCCAAATCCAGTTTCCACCAGATTTGTTCAAGAATTTCCGTGAAGTTATTTGGAATTTTCTGTGGAGGAGGCATCCCAATTGCAAGAGATGAATACAAATGGTGATGCATATTTATCATTCCCGGTAAAACCGTTTTTCCGGAAAAATCCAGAATTTCATCGAAATCATTTTCTTCAAGAATTCCAGAACCGACTTTCTCAATTTTATCATTCATAATTGAAACCCGACCATTTTCAATAAATTCTGGTTCACCGAATGGATTTACAATTCTGATATTTTTGATGAGTGTTTTTTTCATGATTCTATTTTCTCCAACACATTTTCTGGTGTCATCGGAATTTCATTAAATTCAATTCCAGTTGCATTGCTCACGGCATTTGCGATTGCGGCGGCTGTTGGAATAATAGCCGGCTCGCCAATTCCTTTTGCGCCCCATGGTCCGAGTGGTTCTGAATCCTCTACCAAAATCGTCTCAACCTTTGCGGTATTTTGAGCAGTTGGAATCAGATAAGTCGAAAGGTTTTGTGTTACGGCTTTGCCGTGTTCATATTTAAAATTTTCTGTCAATGCCCAGCCGATACCTTGAGCCGTTCCGCCTTCTACTTGTGCTTGCAAACCCGCCGGATTGATCGCTTTACCAATATCGTGTGCCGCCCAGATTTTTTCCACCTTCACTATTCCAGTCAATCGGTCAACCCGCACTTTCACAATTTGCGTAGCATAGGAATAAGTAAAATACGCATCGCCAGTTCCCGTTTCCGAATCGTAATCCAACTCCGGAACATGCCACCAGCCGTTCGATTGTGTTTTCATCCCGTTTAGATGTAAATATCCGGCAATTTCCGAAAATGTAATTTTCCGCTCTGATTTCAAATTCTTTGCAAAACAGTTTTTGATTTCTATATTTTCCTGATCGCAATTCAAAATTTCAGCACTCACTTTTTTTAAAATAGGAAGCAATTCTTCAGCGGCATTGCGGATTGCGTTTCCAGTCATCACGACATTCCTGCTAGCCACAGACGGACCGCTATCCGGAACGTGAATCGTACTCGTCGGCAAAATCTCGATTATTTCCGTCGTTACGCCTAACGCTTGGGCTGTCATTTGAGCAACAACCGTTTCGGCTCCCTGACCCATTTCCACGAGTCCAAATGCAACCGAAATTTTTCCATTTTTCCGAATTTTAATGTTCACTCCCGCTCCGTCCAAATGCCAGCCAGCCGCACCGAGACAATTTCCATAATGGCATGATGCAATTCCGATTCCTTCGAGATAATGTGAATTATTATTGTTTTGGATGATATTGTTATTAATTCTTTCCGATGCGTTTTGAAGTGTCTCTTTTGCGCCAACACTGGATGTCAATTTTTGCCCTGTCATCGTTTCATCACCGACTTCGAGCATATTTTTCATGCGAAATTCCACAGGATCGATTCCTAATTTTTTCGCCAAAATATCCATTATTCGCTCGTGTCCAAATGTCGCTTGTGGCGAACCAAATCCACGAAATGCGCCGTTCGGTGGGAGATTAGTGTAATATGATTTCGACCGAACTTTGACATTCGGAATTTTATACGGACCCATCGCCTGCATCGCAGCACGGTAAGAAACGACGGACGAGAGTGTCGCATACGCTCCAGCATTTTCTTCGAGCAAAATCTCAGCGGCAAGCAATTTTCCACTTTTGGAAACACCGACTTTGTATCGCATTTGGAACGGATGGCGCTTGCTCGTGAGTTGCACATCTTCTTTTCGGGAATAAACCATTTTTACGGGTTTGCCCAATTTTTGCGCCGCAACCGCAACGCGAGCACAAAGTTCAGACGGAACATCTTCTTTCCCGCCGAAAGCACCGCCGGTCGGAGATTGCTCCACTTCGACATTTTCAAGCGGAATTCCTAATACACGAGAAACGGCTTTTTGAATGTAAAACGGACATTGAAGAGAGCCGAGAAGTTTCATTTTGTCGGTTTTTGGAAAGGCGATGCATCCCTGTGGTTCCAAGTAATAATGCTCAGCAACGGAAGTTTTGAAAGTTTCTTCGATAATCAAATCCGCATCGGTAAATCCGGTTTCGATATCGCCGCGAATCACTTGATGTTCGCAAGCGAGATTCGAATCATGTAAAAATATTTCCGTCGCATTTCTGGATTCGTCAATAGTGAAATATGGAGATAACTCCTCAATTTTAATTTCCACAAGTTTCGCAATATCCCGTGCGTTTTGTGGAGATTTTGCGACGATCAAACCAATCACATCACCGACAAACCGCACAATTTTATCGGCAAAAAGTGGCTGATCTTCGATAATTACTCCAACCTGATTTTCTCCGGAGATATCTTTTGCGGAAATGAAATCCACAAAATCCGGATATGATTTTGCTTTGGAGAAATCAATGCTCAAAATTTGCCCAAACGGAATCCCAGAATAAACCGGAGCGGCGTGGAGAAAATTTTCATCGGGCAAATCGTCAAGAAATTTGGTTTGACCTAAAACTTTCTCCAAAGCGTCAATTCGTTTGTATGATTTGCCGATTTCTTCCATAATTCTATTGCATAATTTACGAAAATAGTTCCGTCAGATATACCTAAATTAACTTTAATTTACAGCATGGAATTTTACCAGATTATTGATAAAAACAGAGAAAATTTGAAGAATTCGTGCATCGCCTTGATCGGTGGCGGAGGAAAAACAAGTTTCATGCGACAAGTTGGTTTGGAACTTGCCAATTATTTTCAAAGGATATTGATTACATCATTGACGAAATCTGAATTTGACGAAAAAGTAATTTTACTCGATAAGATTTTCGGGAAACTGGATTTTTCGGAAAATCCGCTTTTTTTGATGAAATTCAAGCAAAACAATCAAAAGTTAACTGGAATTTCAGAAATTGAATTAGAAAATATTTATCCATTGTCAGATATCACAATTTTCGAATGCGACGGTGCACAAAAATTGCCACTGAAAATTCACAACAATTTCGATCCGATTGTACCAACATTTGCCACACACACAATCATCTTTATCGGAGCGGACGCGGTAAACACGAAATTATCAGATGGAAAAATTCACCGCCAAGAATTGTTCAAACAATTCTGGAGAATTAACGATAATTTTGTGCTCGATTGCGAATTTATCGCAGAAGTTGTAACCTCGAAAAATGGTTATCTTAGCAAAATTCACCACGACCCAAAATTGATTTATTTCGTAAACAAAGCAGATAAATTCCCTGAAAATGCGGAAAATTTAGCAAAATCCATTTTTCAAAAGTCCAATCATCCCACATTTTTCGGAAGTATTCACTCTGGATTTTGGGAACAAATCCGATGAAAATTTCGCTTATCATTCCAGCGGCTGGACTTTCGAGCCGTCATAAGGAAAACAAATTGCTACGGAAAATTGACGAAAAATTCGTGCTTGAAAAAACGATTTCCACATTCACAAGTTTTCCAATTCAAATTTTGGTTGTGCTCGGATTTCAATCTAAAATAATTCGCAAAATTCTCGAAAATGAGTTTGCAGAACAAATCGAAATTTTGGAAAATAAAGATTTCCGCAGCGGAAAAAGTTCTTCAATTCGTGCTGGGATTTCCGCTTGCGAAGATGCTGATTATTTAGGATTTTGCAACGGCGATTTGCCATTTATCAGCAAAGAAACTGTGACAAAATTGTTGAATATTTTGGATATGAAAAAACCGTCAATTCTCGCTCCAAAATTTCAAAATCAAATGGGACATCCGATTTTTTTTGATCGAAGATTGTGCTCGGAACTTTTGCATATTTCAGGTGATTTTGGTGGGAAATCGGTCGTAAATGCTCATCCGGAAACGGTTTTCGTGCCTGTTGATGATTCCGGCGTAATTATAGATATGGACAGGTTACTCGAAAATGAAAAAATTTAGCGACATCAAAATTTGGATTCGTGGTGCCGGTGAACTTGGGAGCGCAACAGCACATTTGCTCCATCGAATAGGTTTTTCGGTTTTCCTTAGCGAATTAGAAAATCCGCTTGCAATCAGACGACCAGTAACTTTTAGCGATGCGATTTTTAACGGATTTTCAGAAGTTGAAGGTGCTCGAGCAAAATTCTGTTCGATTTCCAAAATTGAGAAAGTTTTTTCCGCAGACGAAATTCCGATTCTAATTGATAATTCGGATTTAATGAAAAACGCCTGTTTTGAGATTTACATAGACGCCCGAATGTTGAAAACCATACAAAACGATTCCCGAAATATCGCGAATATTTCCATCGGATTAGGTCCCGGATTCACGGCAAAAAATAACTGCGATGTCGTAATTGAAACAATGCGTGGACACAATCTTGGTAAAGTAATTTGGGATGGTTCAGCACAATCCAACACAGGAATTCCAGGAAATATCGGAGGAAAAACAAAAGACAGAATCATCAAATCTCCTGCAAACGGCACAGTTGATTGGCTCGTTGATTTTGGTGAAATTGTGCAAAAATATCAAGCGCTTGGAAAAGTGGGAAATACAGAAATTTTGACAAAAATTCATGGGATTGTGCGCGGATTAATTTATCCCAAAGTTGCGATTTTGGATGGTATGAAAATCGGTGATGTTGACCCGAGAGGTACATCTGTCAATTTTCGTGCGATTTCGGAAAAATCGAGGTGTATCGCGCGAGGAGTTTTGGAGGCAATTTTGATAAATTTGAAAGGTGAAAATGGATAAGGTTTTACTACAGAATATTCTGAATATTAATTCTTCGCAAAATTCCGTGATTTGCTCGCAGATTGCATGGGAAGGCTCAGTCCCGAGAAAGGATTACCCTACGATGCTCGTCATGGAAAATGGAAAAACTATCGGTACAATTGGCGGAGGAAAACTCGAATTTCGAACCATCGAACAAGCCAAAATTGCGTTGCAAAATCAACAGATATTTATCAAACAATTTGATTTGAGCGGCACAGAAATCGATGCAGAAATCGGCGTTTGTGGTGGGAAAACGACGATTTTAATAGAGCCATTTTCAAAAGAATTGAAAGATTTTTGGGAATCTGTTGAGTTGGAAACACATCCACTTTTTGTGCTGACAGCAATCGAAATGGAAAATGAAATTCGTGTGGAAAGGACAAGATTAGATTCTTGCTCTGAAATTCACTGTGAAATTTCCAAATTGTACGAATCGGCTCTGCGAAAAAAACAATCCATGTCATTTGAAAAAGACGGAAAAATCTATTTATTCCAACACATTCGTGGTCGTCCACAATTGCATATTTTCGGTGCTGGACACATCGGGAAAGCCGTTTCTGAATTGGCAAATTGGATAGAATGGGATGTGAAAATCTATGACGATCGTAAACTTTTGGCAAATTCAAAACGATTTCCAAACGCTTTAGAAATATTCTACAAACGGTCAAATTTGAAGATTGCTGAGGATGATTTTGTTTTGGTCGCATCTAGAGAACACCGACAAGATTACGCAATTTTATCGGAAGTTTTGAGAGAAGATGTAAAGTTTATAGGACTTCTCAGCAGCCGTCGCAAGTGGAAATTGATTGCGGAAAAACTCCAAAAAGACGGATTTTCCAAATCTCAGATTCAAACGATTCATGCGCCAGTTGGAATTGATATTTCTTCTGAAACTGTTCCGGAAATTGCGGTGAGCATCATGGCAGAGATGATTCGGCATCACGGGGAGAAAACAACATGAAAAGGATCCTTTTAAGAAATGGGACAATTGTCAATTCTTGCAAAATCACCAAGATGGACATTCTGATTCTCAGTGAAACAATTGAACAAATTGGTGAAAATTTGCCCAT
Source organism: Fidelibacterota bacterium (assembly GCA_014381725.1). Taxonomy (GTDB): domain Bacteria; phylum Fidelibacterota; class Marinisomatia; order SCGC-AAA003-L08; family JACNLC01; genus JACNLC01. The sequence continues at coordinate 61,068 of JACNLC010000070.1, forward strand.
TGAAAACGGAGTTGAAATTTTGGATTGTTCCGGGAAATTGATTTTTCCCGGCATTATTGATTCACACACGCACATGGGCGTTCCGATAAAATCTGGTTTTTCTGCCGATAATTTTGAAACTGGTACAAAATCCGCAGTTCATGGAGGCGTAACTACGATTTTAGATTTTACAATATTGGACGAAAATCAAACGCTACGACAAAGCATAGAATCGCGTAAATTTGACGCAGCAAAATCCATTTGTGATTACAATTTACATTGCAATATTACTCAATATTCGGAAGAAATTTTATCCGAAATTCCGATTTTAATTGAAACAGGAATCACAAGTTTCAAAATATTCACAACCTACGAAGAAGCAGGGATGATGCTTTATTACGAACAAATTCAGCGGATTGCACAAGCAATTTCAGCACATGACGGTTTGCTAATGGTGCACGCAGAAGATGATGAAATTCTTAGAAATGCAATGTTGCCCTTTAAAACGAAATTTATCACAGATCCATTTTATCATGCGCTGAGTCGTCCCGACGATGCAGAAGCAGTAGCCATTCAAAAAATTGGGGAAATCTCGGAAAAAACCGGATGCAGGATTTACATCGTTCATCTGAGTTCCGCAAAGGGCTTAGAAACGGCGAAACAATTTGAAAATCTTGTTGTAGAAACCTGTCCGCAATATCTATTTTTGGACGAGAACATATACAAAAAAGACGACGGGCGTATGTTTGTGGCAAGTCCGCCACTGAGAAAACGCCATGATAACGATGAACTTTGGGGTGGGATTTTAGACGGAAGTATCAGCACAATCGGCACAGATCATTGCCCCTTTTTCGAAAAACCTCGCGAAATACATTTTTCTGATATTCCAAATGGAATTGGCGGTGTTGAAACGCTATTTCCTATTTTGCTTGCGCAGTGGATTTTGCGAAAATTGGATTTGCGATTGCTCAGCAAACTTTTATGCAAAAATCCTGCAAATGTTTTCGGATTGTCTCATCGAAAAGGCACGATTCAAATCGGAAAAGATGCCGACTTTGCAATCGTGAATCCGAAGGAAATTCACATGAATTGGGAGAACTCTCTTGTTTCTGCTGTGAATTGGAATGCGTTTACCAATTTTCCAGCATGTTTTCCAAATCATGTTTTCCGTCGCGGTGATTGGATAGTAAAAGATTCCAGATTGCAGACAGGGAGCAAGGGAGTTTTTGTGAAATCCAAATTTCCTTAAAATTTCCCGTTATTTTTGAATTCTCAGTACTTTTTCTAACTGATTTTCTAATATAGGCTTGTTATCTTCTACTTCTACGATTACAAGATCTGCCACTTCGTGTTTTCAACTCAAGTCTTTTAGTTTTCTGAGATTGAACTTACAAGCATCATAACATCAACAATATTTATCTGTCCATCTTCATTCAAATCCGAAGTCCACAATTCGTATGGATTTGGTTCTGATATACTTAATATATAATTAATAACTGATACTAAATCGTAAATATCAATTTCTCCGTTTGCGTCAATATCTCCGGTTGGAGCATCTCCAAGAATATTGATGTAATTTTCTTTTGTATGAGTTACCGGATTGCCATTATAGTCCAAAATTGTTAAACTAACGGAGTAGCTGCCTAGTTCGGTATAAATATGATTTGGATTTTGGAGAATACTTTCTGCGCCATCACCAAATTCCCAATAATGATACCCAACTACACCAATAGATTCATCCGTAAACAAAACTTCCAAAGGTGCAATTCCTAAAATTTGGTTAGCAGAAAAATGTGGACTTGGAACAGAAAGCTGATTATAAATTGTCTCAACAAAAATCATTTCAGTAGTTTCAACAATTTCATCAGATTGCAATTGAACAAAGTAAAAATCATTCGGATTAATAATTTCACTCTGGAATGTTAAAGGAGTCCAGTCCGTCCATTCGATAATTCCCACATTATCAAACCACGAATGTGCTTCTCCGCTTTGTGGGATGTTGCTATTCAATCGAATATCAACAAACCGAGTATCTTCCGGTATGGTTAATCCATTGTAGTAAAAAGTCCAATCTGTATCACTATTTATGTGAGTTCCAATATCTTCTTGAGCGAGATATGTTGGATTAGTTCTAGAATCATAATATCGAATTTCAATTGTTACATCTGCACAGTTTTGAGTTTTTATAAAACCATAAAGTGAATGCTTTTTTACTGCATCAACCTTAACTCGTTTTTCAAAATTAGTGACAATGTTATCAGGCGAATCGGAGTCTCGCCGATGATGGAGAGACCTTTGACCTTCAAACGATTCTGTACCATCTAACCATTCATCATCGCTGTTGGCATTCCACAGAGATGAACCTTCGTCTTCAAAATTACCCATCCAAACCAATTCTCTTCCTAAGCGAAAATCTGCATTTGTGATTTCTACAATTTCCTCAATTGATGATATATTCCCATTTTTTGGAAGAAATATCGGTGCAGAAATTCCGGATTCCTCAAAATGCATAATTGCTCGATTATAGACAGTAGTTTTAGGCATTAACAAAGTATCCATCAATACATTTGCGATTACATTTTCTCTATCAATAAATAAATAAGTATCCAAATCTTTTGACCGCATTGCAAGATAATCAAGAAGATGTTGTCCAAGTTCACCAGTTGCCTGTTTTGGGATATAATCATCAATATAAATCGGAGTAATAGAATAATCATAAAATCCGGTTTCATTAATTTTCGCATTGAGAATCATAGATGGAAATGTTTCTGCATAGCTCAAATCAAACGCAAAATTTCCCAACGAATGGGCGATGAGTTTGCCATTATAAACTTCAACTCCCTGAATAATATGTGGATGATGAATTATCACCAAATCAGCCCCCGCATCAATCGTATGATGCCGAAGTTCAACATCCCACATCTGTGGCACATCATTCAGTGGAGAATATTCTTCATCCTCCAAGATTTCCTCAATCCAATCCGATTTATCATAATCGCTTCCCGGAGCAGTAGAATACTCACTCCCTGCGTGCATTTCTATAACTATTAAATCTGCAACATCTTGAACTGATTGTATTTGTTGTTCGGTATAATACGGTGTCAAATAAGCAAACCCAGGTTTATTGTAACCAGCATTTAAGTAAGGTTGATAATTATTGTACTGACCCGTTCTATCACTATTAGCAAGAAATGCAATATTCACACCAGAGTGCTGATAGAAAACAGGCAAGTATGCTTCATAGGAATTTACTCCAGCACCAGAAAATAATATATTGTTTTCAGTTAATACAGTTTGAGTTTCCCGAATTCCATCTAACATATAATCGAGAATATGATTATTCGCAAGTGTAACAATATCAATTCCTGCGTAAGTTAAGCCGGCAACATTTTCAGGTGAACCCTTAAAATAGATTGGTTTGGTTGGATGATGATTTGTAGATGTTGTTAGCGGACATTCAAGATTAGCAACTGTAATATCAGCGTTTTCTCCGAGAACGGATAGAGTTGGCTCAAATATGGCTTCAACACCTTGAGTAGGAATAATTCCGCCGGCATATTCGTAACCGCGACCTAGCATTATATCACCAACAAAATTTATTGTTATTGGAAATGATGTTTCTCCTGCGTCCACTTCAATTTGAACTGTAGCTTGTCCGGATTTTTCTGCATCATCAACTACTTCAAGCAATACGGTGTATGGATGGTCGTCTTCCACAAAAAATGTGTGATTCGGATTCTCTTCTGAGCTATAAGAATCATCACCAAAACTCCAAAAGTATATGTGTTCTTCGCTATCTGGGTCTTCAACTTGACTAAAAAACTGGACATTTACATTTCGTAGTCCGCGAGAGTTTCTATAAACTTCTCCTATAGAAACCGAGATTTCAACTTGTGGAGGAATCGGCTGGGAAGAAGTTACATCTATAATTTCATCAAAATAGACAATACCTGAAGATGCACCATCATCATCATTCACAAAAACAATTTCAGTTATTTCCGGAAGATACTCAAACCACGCAAACCAGTCATCAGCAATTGGCAATTGGAAAACATTCCAATTATCTTTAGGGAAATTTCCTTGATAAACAGTAATCCATTCTTCAATGTTTAGTTCTTGCGTTCCAGCAAACGAGTAAAACATTGTGTGTAGCGAATCTGATAATCCAAATCCCTGAATTTCGCTATCGCTCTGACTATATGATGCAACTTGCCAAACATCTCCAGCTTGGATAATTATTGGTTCAATGGATTCTGCCTTCCACGAATTGCCTGAAATTTTTAGAGAATATGGTGAATTGTCAAATGTGTTTTGAGAATCAAGCGACCAAGAATCTGGTTGGATGTCTTCATCTCCATAGGATGTCAAATCAACTAGTCCATCGTCAAAATTTTCAATAATTTGTGCTGATGACAACGAAAAAACTATACTACAGATTAACAAAATGATAATGAACTTATTGTAGTAGTATTCCATAGTTTTTCTTTCAAGCTACTCTTTTAAGAAATTTGAGAATATTTGGAAATTTTGTTCCAGTATTGTAGGTCCCTCAACTTCATTGATGTAAAACTGTTTGTTCTCTGGGCAGTTTACAATATGGTCTTCAATCATTTTACAACCATCTTTAAATTGTTTTTCAGGATGAAATTGGACACCCCAAACAGGCAAGTTTTTGTATTGATAACCCTGCACTTTGCATTTATCATTAGTTGCAATTATCTCAAAATCCTTTGATAAACCAAAAACTTCATCATTATGTGATTCTAAAAATATAGGATTGGAAATTCCGTTGAAAAGCGGATTATCTTCAATGACAATTTTCTTGCATCCAAATTCGGGTGTATCCATTTTTCGACAAACCTTTGGCCCTAAGATAGACCTTGCCAACATTTGGTGCCCGTAGCAAATTCCTAGAATGGGTTTCTCGTTTTCAAGAAAATACTTAATAACTTTGATAATATCTTCATCAAATTCACTGCCAGATGCTGCCGAAAGCGCAGAGCCGGAAATTAATAAATGTGAGTATTTAGAAAATATAATTTGATTAGTTTCAAATGAATCCAATACAGAATCACCTAAACGAATTACTTCGTATGGAAACCCATTAGTGATAATAGGCAAAGTGTGATCATCAAAAGATTGTTTATACTTTTCCGAAATATTTGTGTTAAAAGCTAATAGCATTTATTTTAATCCCCAATTATCAAATTAATCAACATTACGATATCAATCACATTTACTAAACCATCATTATTCATATCTGCATTTTGGATTTCTGATTCAATCCCTAAAATATAATTTGCTACTAAGGTAGCGTCTAAAACATCAATTGTGCCATCGGAGTTGACATCACCAAGTTCAGTAACTCCAAAACCATCAGTCAGTACATCTAAATCTCGTACAGAACAATACGGAATAAAATTATTTACTTCTGCAACTTGTAGATATTGGTTAATTTTATTTTGATGTGTTAAATATTCAATTGAAAATATGGGCCAACCTCCCGGTTGATAGATATCGGTTAACAATTCTAATCGTTCTTCATCAGGATTATATGAATTGTTCATATCTTGATTTCCGTAGAAAAATAAATCCTCAACACCAATTGCATCACAAGTTGACAAATATCTCTGGACATCATTTTCTGTAACATAATTTTCCAAAACAATATATTCTCCGTTCTGCGGAATAATCACCATATTTTCACCACCGTTTTCAGTAAGATAATTGCGGATATTCTCTACAAAATCAATCATATACACCGCAGCATAAGGTTCTTGTTGAGGATTTGGAACTTCTTCCATCCAATAATAGTAAGCATCAATAATATCCATATAAATACCGTCAAAACCTTGTGCGATAATAGTATCTAGCCAAGTGAAAATGATGTTCTGCCATTCAGGATACCAAAATTTAACTTTGAAATTACCTGCCCAATCAGGGTTTTCTGCACCAAGCCATTCAGGTGGATTTGAACTCCAAGAACTTTGCCAATATGAACGGTAATCTTCCGCTTCTCCAATTGAAATATAGCATATTGCCAATTTATTACTATTTTTAATAAGTTGGATTTCTTCGGCAGAATATGCACCATTATCACTACCGGAAACAGAATAATCCATCACAATCATTTCAAAAGTAGTATTTTGAGATACTTCCGCTGGGTCAAGGTTTTGCAATTGATATGCCCACGAATTAACATTTTCAAGTGTTTGTGAAAATGCAAAAATTATAAAAGTAAAAGCTAAAATATTTTTCATTTAATTTTTCCTTACTAAATATTTTCAAATTTGTATTCTCTGTTAATCGTCTTTCTCCAAAAAAGTGTAATAAACTTGTAATATTATTTGTAAAGTTTGGAGATTATGTGGCGAATATTACTCGTTTAGAATTAAATCTACAATCATCACGATATCAATCACATTTACTACACCATCATTATTCATATCTGCATTTTGGATTTCTGATTCAATGCCTAATATATAGCTTACTGTAAAAGTTATATCAAAAATATCAACAACTCCATCGGAGTTGACATCACCCATAATTATTGATGATGCACGAAGAACTTCCCAAGATAAACAATGAACCGAACCACCCCAAAGTGAAACTTCGTCTGCATCTACCGGTATGATGGTTTTGTTTGTGTGTGCTTCAAAAACTGAAATGGCTTCGGAATCTTCTGGCAAATTATAAATTGGAACATAAATATTGTCGGTAGTTTGGAGCGCATTGACATAAATTCCTTTGCAACTTGGAAATCCATCCGGCGAAACTTCATCTGTTGGTGCATACGGCATATTGATAAATTCCACATTTGGGAATTCAGGAATTAGAGCATTATAAACCTCAGTTCTAAATGGTTCATCATAATCATTAACTGCAAGTTTACTCGGCGTTAACCAAAACACCATTCCATCAGAATGTCCCGTTATATCGCCTTCTTCTTCTGGAACAAATGCAATCTGCTCAATACCTAAATTGACTTGAAAATATGTCCGTAAATCACTTTCAGAAAATCCAGGATTATCGTCAAAAATCCGAGTTGTTACAACGGCCTTGCTAATTCTGTCTGTAACAAAATTTCCACCATCTAAAATGATGGATTCATTGGAGTAATCAAATTCCTGTGTATTCAACCAATCTAAGTAGGAGTTGTTTATCCAATTTGATGTCCAATTATCTAAATATTCAGGAGAATAATCAAATTTGTATTGATTTTGTAAAATTTGTTGTGTGCCAAAATCACGAATCCAAATGTCATTAATATTACCGTAGAACAAACGGTCACTTGAAACATTTCCTTGATAATATGAGTCATTATAATTGTTCATCATAATGAAAATATGGTCGCGACTTCCCGGTGAACTGGCGAAATTGATATGAAATTGAGTTATTTCATTAATTGAATTTTGATAGTAATTGTCAGGCCCAACTAGTAAGATGATATTTTCATTTTCAGGAATATTTTCAAATTGTGCAAACATAAATCCCAAAAAAGTAAGTAATACTATGTATTTTATTTGATTCCACATTATTTCAATAATACCATCTTTTGCGTTTGAGTAAAATTCTCAGCTTGAAGTTTTGCAAGATAAATCCCACTTGGATAATTTGCTGCATCCCAAACTACTGAACGATATCCAGCATCATGTTTACTACCACTGCTTACGAGTGTTTCTACAAGTTGTCCTTTTACATTATAAACCTGTAGAGACGCATTGTAATTCGTCTCTACTAATGGGATTGAATAACTTATTGTAGTTGTTGGATTAAATGGATTTGGATAGCATTTCATCAAATTGTAATTTGAAATTTCTAATTCATTATCAATATCTACAGTTGAAAATTCTAATTTTAATCCAACCGGACGATGGTCTGATATATTATCGTAATATTCATCAAATCCACCCTCAAGATACTCGTCAATTTTTATTGTTTGAAGATCAGAATTTGAATGGTTGAAATCATCGAATAGTTCGTTTGTAATCAAAATATGGTCAATATGCGAAGGCCACCACGGATAAGACCAATTGGAATTGTCACCTTGTGCAATTTCTATATCTGCAAATAAATAATTTTCTGCATCATCTAAAATCATTTGATATACATTATTGTTTAAATCATCAGTTAAAACATCGTTTAAATCGCCCAACACAATGACCTTTTTGTTTGGCAGATTTGTGTCAATATATTCTTTTAGCAATTCGCTGGCCATATATCTACGATATTCTTCATCCTCTTCATTCCCAAAGTCTAAAATTTCATCACCACAACATTTAAAATGATTATTGATAACAAAAATGTTCTCTCCCATAAAATTCAAATCCATAACCATTGGAGAGCGAGGGAAAGCATTCCAGTATTCAGAAGTGGTGTAAATCTCATAAATATCATTGATTTCGATTATTTCAGGTTTGTAGATATACGCTAATCCAGCAAACCAACCCGACTGAAAGTATCCTTCGAAATCAGCAAGATCGTCCATCATTTGATTGAATATAAGGGTATCATCAAGCTCTTGCATTGCGATTAAATCTACATCAAGTGCTTGGATTATTTGAGTTACATTGTCAACGGTAGTTTGACCATTTTTTGGAAACCATTCGATATTCCAAGTCATAACCTCAAAAGTAGATTCTTCGCCAAATGTTAAATCATCGATATCTATGGCATAAATTATTATTGTGAAGCTACAAACTAAAAAGAAGAAATTTAGAATACGCATATTTTACTCCAAAATTATAAGGAAAAATTACCAATAAGCAGTTGGACTATCCAAGCTTGATAATCTAACCAATCAGAACAAGAGATACTCCAGCTATTGAGATAACTAGAGAAATCACTCGTCTTTTTGTTATTGGCTCTTTTAAGATTAACCAAGCAAATATAAATAGGAAGAAAGAAGCGGTTTGATTTAAAATACTTGCAATCGAAGCAGTTGTGTGCGACATTCCAATCATCCAAAATGTAACAGCTACAAAAGAACCAATGATTGAACCTTTTAATAAACTAGGCCAAATATTAATATTTTTGAAAGGAGAAATCAGGTCTCGTTTTATTTGAACAATAAAGAAAATAATTAACGAAACAATTATTCCAGGCAGTAATCGAAATCCAGAAATCCAAATTAACATTCCTGTATCATTTTTATAATTTTCTAAAAGCGGTTTTATCCAAATTACTCCTAATCCCATCAGAACAAAAGACAGTCCGGCCAAAAAGACTCCATAGCCAAATTGTTTACGAGAAATATCAACACTTTGAATTTTTAAAGTAGCAAACAGAATAGCTCCTATCATTATGCAAAATCCAACAATTTGTAATAGTGTAAGTCGTTCTCCAAGGAGAAAAAATGCGAGCATAATAATTGATGGACTATATAAACAATCCACAATTGCTGAAATTCCCGCTCCCAAAATATTCAGAGATTTAAAAAATATCGCATCCGCAATTCCTATTCCAATTGCCCCACTCAAAATTAACCAAAAATAATCAACTTGTGAGATACCGGTTGAACTAACTTGTTGTAAAATTGGTTGACCAATTATAACACCAGTTATTAGAAATAAAATATACCCAACAATTGTTTTAAAAGGATTTAGGGCAACAGGCGAGATTGTATCTCCTGCTTTTTTGTAATACACTACTGCTAATCCCCAAAGCATTGCGCTTAATAATGAAAATATTTCGCCAAGATATGTCAAGTTTAATCCTATTTACTTATTCAAAATAAAAAAGTGGAAGTTATTCCACCCAACAAATTTAGAGGGATTATTGCTATTTCTTTTAGCTAATTCTTTTTTGAAGTTATCGTGTAAGTGTAACTAGTAGTGGGTGTTTGTTTTTTTATAGAAATTTGTTTTTCTATGAAATCGACCATTTTTTCTATTTTTGCTAATCGTAATTCTAATTGTTTCAGACGACCATCCACTTTTGCGGAAACTTTTGTAATTTGCGTAACTCTGCGTTTCACGATTATTTCCTTACTGAATACACGGTAGATTTTGAATCAGATTGCATTTGATTAATAATTTTCTCCAGTTTCTGTTCAATGCTACTAATCTGTAACTCCAGTTTCTGAAGCCGATTGTCTGCAGTTTTAGTCCACCGAATTGTTTTTTGTGTGCTCTTATTGAGTGGCTTTTGTAGGTTCTTTGTCATCTATTTAGAGTTAATTTCTGTGCCTGTAATATACAGAACAAAATAAATAATATTTACTATTTATAAAGTCTGTATATCTTTGATAGCATTCAGTATCTTTTGTAAATTATAAGAGATAGCTGTTACAGAAATTGAGAGCAAGATGAAGGACAAAAAAATAAGAATTGGCATAATGGGTTTCGGCAGAATAGGTCGAATATTTTATACTATTGCACAAAATAATCCACTAATAGATATAGTTGCAATTAGCGATATTGGACAACCAGAAATTTTGCATTACTTATTACAATGTGATAATCAACAAAATAGTAATATTCGCATTGAAAATAATTATCTAGTTAGTGCAAATAGCAAAACACGCATGCTTCAGGGTGGCAATCCGCAAGATGTACCTTGGGATGTGTTGGGAGTAGATGTTGTTGTAGATGCTACACACAAATTTTGTTCAAAGACTCAAATGGAAGGGCACATTATATCAGGAGCAAAAAGAGTAATTATATCTGCACTTCCCCGAGACGAAATTGACAGAATTGTCATTGTTGGTGTAAATGATAGCACAATAAAATCCAATGACAAATTAATTTCCGCAGGATCGTCAACTACTAATGCAATAGGGTTGTTATTGAAAATTTTATCTAAAGATTATAGTATAGATAATGCTATGATGACAACGGTTCATGCTTTTACAAGCGATCAACCATTGCAAGATACTGTAGGAAAAAGTTTCCGCAGAAGTCGATCCGCAGCAGAAAATATTATACCAAATGATAGCCCAACCCCAAAATGGATAGAAAAAATTATGCCAGAATTTAAGAATAAAATTGAAGGAATCGCTCTCAATGTTCCAATACCAAAGGGATCGTTATTGGATACTACAATATTTTTAAATGACTCAGAAGCTTCAATTCAAGACATTAACGATACAATGATTCGAGCATCAAAACAATTTCCGAATTCAGTAGAGGTAATAAAAGATCCAATAGTATCTTGCGATGTATTGGATAATCCTCGCAGTATTTTATTTGATTTATCAGCAACAATGAAATCAAAAAATAGAATTGTCAAAACACTTTGTTGGTATGATAACGGTTATAGCCAAGCGTGTAGAATTTTGGATATCATTTTGGCATATAATTGTATTAATGGATCGGAAGAATTATCATGAGAGTTGCAATCAATGGTTTAGGAAGAATTGGCAGAGCAGTTTTTAGGATATTAAACCAACATCAAAACATCCAAGTAGTTGCAATAAATGATTTATTCGACCACGAAGCACTTGCTTACTTAATGAGATATGACACGGTAATGGGACGATTTGATGAAAAAATCACTTTAAAAGGCAATGTACTTCAAACTTCCAACGATACTGTTAAAATGCTGACAATTAGTAATCCATCTGACCTTCCTTGGAAAGAATTGCAAATTGATGCAGTTGTCGAAGCCACAGGAATTTTTAGAACGCGAGAATCATTAGAATCACATATTGAAGCTGGTGCAAAGCGAGTGGTGCTAACAGTCCCAGCAAAAGAAGAAATTGATTACACCGTAGTATTGGGAGTCAACGAAGATGGATTACTGCCCAGTCATAAAATAATTTCGAACGCAAGTTGCACAACAAATTGTCTTGCCCCTATGGCAAAAGTTCTACACGAATCATTTGGAATTGTAGAAGGTGTGATTAATACAGTACATGCCTATACAAACGATCAAAGATTAGCAGATGTACCACACAAAGATTGGAGAAGAAGTCGAGCCGCCGCCGAGAATATTATCCCTACAACCACTGGCGCAGCAAAAGCAGTTGGAATAGTAATCCCAGAACTAGAAGGTAAATTGGATGGAATCGCAGCTCGAGTTCCTGTCCCGGATGGTTCAGTAGTTGATCTTGTGTGCGAAGTTGAAAAAGATGTTAATGTAGAGATGATTCATAAAGCAGTGGAAGACGCATCAAAAACTGATAGAATGAAAAGAATTCTCAGTATTTCTGATAAGCCAATAGTTTCTTCGGATATTATAGGAAATCCATATTCATCAATTTATGATGCCCCCTTTACTAAAGTTATTGGTAATAGGATAATCAAAACGCTAAACTGGTACGACAATGAATGGGGTTATTCTAATCGCGTTGTTGATTTATTAGAAATTATTAGAAAATGGTAAAACAAGTGGCAAGCACACTTGTTATTAATAAATATTTTCAGCGCCTGTTTTACCCCAAAATACTTTATAGATAAATATCGTATAACCAATCACAAACGGCATCCCAATTAACACGATTATAAACATTGCCCATAATGTTGGTGTAGTCGAAGATGCATTCGTAATTGTCAAACTTTGACTCATATCATTAATATTTGGCACTAATTTAGGGAACATCCCGACAGCCGTTATTCCAATCAAACCAATAATTGTGAATGAAGAAGACAAAAATGCTTTCCATTCAATTTTATCTGAAATTAATACTGGAGTAAAAATCATTGAACCAAATGTCAATAAGAAAAATAACCAAAAAATAGAATTTTTCAAAACTCCATCAAAAAGATAATTTGCTTCGAAAAATGTATAAAAGGTTGTGAAAAAAAATAAAACAACAAACACAATCCACAATTTTGACGCAATCGTTTTCATTCTAAACTGATAATCGCCTTCCGTTTTCATATTTAAATAAATTGCTCCGTGCATCACAAACATTGTTAAACTGAGTAATCCAACGAGTATTGAAAATGGATTTAGCAATCCGAGAAATGTTCCTGTAAAAATACCATTTTCAAGAGGGATTCCTCGCATCAAATTTCCAACAGCCACACCAAATAACAGAGCAGGTAAAAGTGATCCTATCCCAAACGAAATATCCCAAAATTTTCTCCATTTATCTGATTCAACTTGTGAGCGAAATTCCATTGCTACTGCTCTAAGAATTAGCCCCAACAACAATAACATTATTGCGATATAAAATCCGCTAAACACAGTTGCATAAACAATTGGGAATGCCGCAAATAATGCACCACCAGCAGTTAACAGCCAAACTTCGTTGCCGTCCCAAACTGGACCAATTGAGTTGATATTGATTTTTTTCTCTTCTTCAGACTTTGCAAAAAGATGAATTATTCCGACCCCTAAATCAAATCCGTCTAAAATTGCATATCCAGCAATTAATACTCCAAACAAAACAAACCATATAATCTGTAAAGTTTCTAAACTCATACTGATACCTCCTTAGGATTTAGTTCTGGACCTTTTTTGACTTCTTTTATTAAGAAAAATAAATATGCTCCACCAAGTAGCAAATAGATAAGACTAAACATAACAATAGAAAATATAATTTCACCGCTTGAAACAATTGTGGATACAGCATCTTCAGTTCGCATTACATTGTAAACAATCCACGGTTGCCGTCCGACTTCTGCGGCAATCCATCCTAATTCAATTGCAAGCAATGGAAGTGGAGTTGACCAAACTAAAACCTTGAGTAGCCAATTTGTTTTGTATAATTTACCTCCCTTTAATTTGAATGTTGCCAAAGCCATTAAAGCGATAAAAAATGTGCCAAGTCCGACCATTAAATGAAATGAGAAAAAGGTCAATGCGAATGGAGGTAGGTCTTCTTCGTTAAATTCATTCATTCCTTTTAGGGGTTCATCACCGGGAATTAACGCGCTCATTAATCCTGGAATTTCTATTCCACCGATAATTTGACGATTTCCGTTTTCATCATAAGTTGGTATCCCAACAACTAACAGTGAAGCATCATTCGTAGTTTCAGTTATTCCTTCGATTGTTGCAAACTTCGCAGGTTGAGTTTCTGCGACTTGAATTGCGTGTTCGTGCCCTAGCGGGAAAAGTTCTAAAACAGATGCAACGAGTCCAATAATAATAGCAATTTTCAGCGATTTTTTCATAAGTTTAGATTGCTTGTTTTTTAAAATTAGATAAGCGGAAATTCCAGCCACAAAAAAGGCACCCATAATAATTGCAGAATCAATTGTGTGTAAAAATCGAATTACTGTAGATGGATTAAATACTGCTTCTGCAAAACTTGTTAGTTCCGCACGACCATTTTGAATTGTATATCCTGCTGGAGTTTGCATCCAAGAACCTGCTACGATAATCCAAAATGCAGAAATTGTAGCACCTACTGCAACCATTAAACCAGAGAACCAATGCACCCCTTTAGAAACTCTATTCCGACCAAACAGGTATAATCCTAGAAAACTTGATTCCAAAAAGAATGCAAATACACCTTCTGCTGCCAATGGTGCCCCAAAAATATCTCCGACGAACTTAGAGTATTCCGCCCAGTTTGTTCCAAATTGGAATTCCATTACAATTCCTGTTGCAACTCCAACAGCAAATGTTAATGCGAGTAATTTCCCGAAAAACTTTGCAATTCGTATATATGATTCGTCATTGTTCCGCCAGCCCTTTGTCTCGAAGATTACAAGAATCCAAGCAAGCCCAATAGAAATTGGTGGAAAAAGAAAATGAAATCCAATTGTTAATGCAAACTGGATTCTAGCTAGTAAAACTTCCATAAATATTATTCCTTTTTTATCTGTTGATAACAGCCGAATTATTATGATTGGCTTAAAACTAAAATTACATTAGAAACTAATTGAAAAAAAAGCAACTTTAGTATAATTATTGCTGTCAGGAACAAAATAAAAGTTTCTGCATAGAAATATCGTTAATTAAATTTAAAGGTGTAAAATGAAAAAAAGCATACTAACAATAACTGGATTATTCTTATTTTCTGTTTTATTTAGCGGAACACATAAATTCAATGAACCATTTATCAAAGTATCAGAAATTGCAAAACCATCAGTTGTGTCTATTGTATCTGAACAAATTGTCGAAAGGGATTATCATAACTTCTTCCTTTTTCCATTTGGAGACGATAATGGAAACTGGGGTAATTCCCCCTGGGATCAATATTCACCAAAAGAAAAGTCAACCAGACAAACTCTTGGCTCTGGTGTTATTATTGATTCAGGTAAAGGATACATAATTACAAATAATCATGTAATTGAGGATGCAGAAGAAATTACTGTTATTTTATACGACAAACAGGAATTAGAAGCTGAAATTGTTGGTTCAGATCCATTATCAGATATAGCGATAATTAAAATTGAAACTGATAATTTAACTCAAGCTGAACTTGGGAATTCGGACAATTTACAAATTGGAGAATGGGTGATAGCTATCGGAAGTCCTTTTGGATTACACTTAAATCACACAGTAACAGCTGGTATTGTTAGTGCTCAAGGGAGAAGTAATGTCATTTCAAAACTAAATTATGAAGATTTTATTCAACATGATGCAGCGATAAATCCTGGTAATTCTGGAGGTGCATTGATGAATTTAGATGGAGAATTAATCGGAATTAACACTGCTATTGCAACAGGCGGGATGTCTCGGGCAAATGCCGGAGTAGGATTTGCAATTCCAATAAACCAAGTCAAAAGAGTAATAGAAGATTTGATTAAAGACGGCAAAGTTTCTCGTGGTTGGCTTGGCGTGTCAATACAAGATATTGACAAAAATATGGCTAAAGTTCTGAACTTAAACAACCTGCAAGGAGCAATTATTACTCAAGTTTTAGCTGACAGCCCAGCTGAAAAAGGTGGTTTTAAAGAACAAGATGTGATTATTCAGGTTGGAGAAAATTCAGTTAACGATGCTTCACATCTGAAAAACTTGGTTGCAACACAAAGACCAAACAAAAAGGTAAAATTCTTAGTAATACGAAATGGAAACGAAAAAAAGATTACTATAAAACTAGCCGATCGCCCCAAGCAAGAAGATTTAAATAATGTTTATTCAAGTAGTAGCATGTTTGATAAACTTGGACTAAAAGTAGAAAATATTGATGATATTCAAACGAAATCTTCAGACAGCCATGGCGTTATCATAACTGATTTGAAACAAAATTCTTCTGTTAGTAAATCTGGAATACGAAAAGGCGATTTGATTATTAAAATTGGTTCGGATGAAATAAAAAGTGTAGAAGACTACAAAAATGCAATAGAGCTATTAGAAACTGGTGATTCAGTTATGTTGTTAATTCAAAATGCGAGCGGTAGAAAGTTTGTTGGACTCGAAATAGATTAATCTATTTCCAAAGGGAGATGTTTATGTTTATGTCGTATAGAATTTATGAGATGTAAAATTTTCGGCTGAGAGATCAACCTTTTTTCTATTTGTTTTTTGTAAGGCAAATCCATTAAAATAATTCCAACTAATATTGTTAAAATCCCCTGCCCAGGAGTGAAAATCATAATAACTCCGAGAAAGAAAAATACTATTCCCAACATATTTTTTACTATTAGTTTAATGAATCTAAATATTGGATGAGCAATCGACTTTTTTATGTAATTATCCGAAAAATAATCATGTGGAATTCTAAGCAGTAAATAAGTGATAAACAGCAAACTTACAATAAAGACGACAATTGATATAATAAAAATTGCCCAAATATTTTGAGAAATATACTCTATAATAACCTCTTGCATATACCGAAAATTAAAAGAGTTGTATTGACAATCAAAAACAAAAAAAGGCCATACTGATATGACCTTTTTATTTAGAGTTCTGTATTTTCTAGTTAATTTCGATTTGTTTTACATCTGGTTTAACTGGTTCAACTTTATTCAGAGTTAAACTTAAAACGCCATTTGTAAACTTAGCTTTAATGTCATTTTCGTTAACATTTTCAGGAAGATTAAACGAACGAGAGAATTTCCCATAATTAATTTCGTTACAATAACTACACTCATCATCATGTTCTGTAGTGCTTTTTCGCTCACCTGAAATAACTAGAATGCCATCTGTAACTTCAATAGTCACATCTTTCTTATTCAAACCCGGAAGGTCTAAAGAAATATCATAGTTTTTATCATTTTCCTTTACATCAACAGGAGGAAGCCAGGAATCAGTCTTAGAAAAATGTGTTCTTCTAAAAGCTTGATTCATCCACCTATCCATTTCATCTATCATATTTACTATAGGCCTTCTTGTTATTGGTGTCCATTTTACGAGTGTCATTTTATTTTCTCCTTATATTATTTTTTGTTTAACAACTCGCCTGAATCAATACAACCAATGTGCCAAAACAAATTCCATTAAAACATAAGACACTATTTCCGGTACCATGGCCATATAGACAGAACACGGCGTCATAATGGCGCACCCTCTTTGAATGGTTGGGAATTATTTCAATATCTTTATAACTTTTTGCGCAAGTGATGGATGGGTGGTAAGCTTTCCTCCGAAGATGTGTAGCAATTTTGTTTTCTTTTTTTGGATTAAGTCAAAACGATATTCACGAGTTAAATCCGTTAGATTTTTTTTATTGGCAATCAGTGGTCGAATACCTATAAATGTCTTTTTTATTTCATGCCTGGAAATTTTGTGCTGAGGTTGTAGATAAAAATTCAAGTGACTAATTAAATATTGCACATCCTCTTCAGAAACTTTGATTTCATCGCAGAGACTTGATTCTTCTCTTTCTGTAGTCCCAATTATAGTTTGGTTGTTTTCTATCTCAGGAATTATAAAAAATATCTGCTTTCGTTCGGTTTGCATAAACATACAATCTGGCACAAGAATCCCATCAATCACTATGTGAATGCCACTAATTTTTCGAATATGATAGTGTGCGAATAAGTGATATTTTTTGTTTACTTCATCAATCCACGGTCCGGTAGCATTGATAAGCACTTTAGAAGTGAATTCGTTTTGTTTTGTGTTTATTGTAATAATCTTGTTGTCTTGCTGAATTGATATTATTTCGCTGTTTTCTATAAACTTACATCCCATTTTTTTAGCATCTTCAGCAACATTTTGAGTTAGTTTCCTATCGTTTGTTTTTGCATCGTAATAACGAAATACAGCTGTTAGTTCGCTTTGTTTTAATACGGTAGTTTTTTTACAAAATTCCTTCCGTGATATAATTTTTGAATGGAAATGTCGATGTTTTCCTGCAAGGATATCATACAACTTCAGCCCAAGCCAAACAATAAGCGCAGACCTTGGACTTGTTTTGTAAATCGGAAGATAGAATGGTTTCATTTTGATCAAGTTGGGATACTCGATAAGTAATTGCTGTCTATCCAAAAGCGCTTCTCTGACTAAACCAAATTGAAATGTTTCCAAATATCTAAGACCACCATGGATTAATCTAGATGATTTGGACGATGTTCCGCTTGCAATAGTGTTTTTTTCAAGCACCAATACTTTTTTCCCTCGAATAGAGAATTCTTTGGCAATCCCACATCCATTGATACCAGCTCCTATTATGATTACATCATATTGGGAATATTTATCATTAAGACTATTCATAATCTGTTTGGATAATCTGAAAATATACCATCAACATTTAGCGACTTCATCCTTTTGATGTCTTTATAATCATTTACTGTCCATACGAGAATTTTAGATCCAAGCTCGTGAACTTGTTCGACTATTCCTTTCGTAACACATTGAAAATCTATACACACTGCGTATGGTTGCAAATACAGGATCTCATTTTTTGCATCTAAATTATAATGCTCAACCAACAACCCTGTTTTAATTGATGGATAAAAATCCGAAATTACTCTAAGAACAACAGAACTGAAAGAAGAAATTAAAAATTTATCGAAGGAATAATTTTGTAAATTAATTTGATCATTGACCAACTTACAAACGGAATGAATTATATTCTTATTTTTTAATTCAATATTAACAAGAATTGATTTCTCAACAATGTCTAGGACTTCTAGTAATGTCGGAATTTTCTCACGACTTCCGGCGTTAAGTTTTCGCAACTCATCATAAGTTTTTTCAGAAATTAATCCGGAACCATTTGTGGTTCTATCAACGGTTTCATCGTGTATTACCATTATTTCACCTGATTTGCAACCGTGAACATCACACTCAATTGCATTGGCTCCAAGTTCAACTGCCTTTTTGAACGCGGTAAGTGTATTTTCCGGAGCAAATTCAACAGCTCCTCGATGACTGATTCTTAAAAACATTTTTTAATAATTTACATCACTTTCTGAAAAGGTGTTAATTTCTGGAATTGTAGCATAATCGTTTAATTGCATCTTCTGTTTGTTTCAAGAGTTTCTCAAGTTCTAATTTATTATTTGCTTTTGGGTAAATTGGTTCTCCAATAGTTATTTTAACTATACCAGGTTTGATTGTGTTGCGATTTTTTGGTTTAAAATCGTAAGCCCCTATAATACCTACAGGAAGAATTGGTGTTTTCGTATTCATTGCCATATAAAACCCACCTTTTTTGAATGGTTTCATTTTTCCTGTTAAAGAACGAGTGCCTTCCGGGAGTATCCCAATGTGATAACCTCTTTTTATCACGCTTCCTGCTTTGCTAATATTATTTATTGCTGAAACTGTATTTTGTCTGTCTATTGGAATGCATTTAAATCTTTTTAAAATCCAGCCAAACAAGAAAATATCTAAATTTTCCTGAGCAACTACACCAGTATATTTCCCTTTTGTGAAAACGGGTAACAAAAACGGATCAATAAAACTGGAGTGATTAAACATAATAATGTATACTCCTTTATCAGGGAATTTGCCATTTATCTGTAACCGAACCCCCATAGAAAGTAGAAATAATCTACAAGCATAATTTGCCAATTTATAAGTTATTTTTAGACTAATGAAACTAAAGAGAAATGTTATCAAACCAACAAATAAAAATGTGATAGCTCCAGAAATTTGAATAAGAATAGATTGTAATCGTTGTTTCATTTAAACGAGCTTATCAATTCGTCTGTAATTTCATCTAAGTGATTGATAATTTTATGAACTTTAGGCATATCTTCTCGTTGGACAGAGCCGGTAAGTGCTATTACCTTAGTCCCAGCAGAAAGCCCAGAATTCATTCCATGAACAGAATCCTCTACAACAATACATTCGTGAGGTTGAACATCCATTATTTTAATCATTTTCAAATATGGTTCAGGGTGTGGTTTTCCGTTTGTTACCATTTCTCCTGTTATTATTTGAGGGAAGTATTGCTTTATATGTAATCGTTTATTTATCCATTTAAAAAAATCTTTTGGAGATGCTGTAACTAAACCAATTTGATAATAATTTGTTAAAATTTTATGTAAATCCAAAAATCCGTCCATATAGTCAAGTTCATTTTCAAATGCTTCTAGCACATATTTGTGACCTTTTTGGCGAAAGACTTTCTCGTCTTCGGTAATTTGATACCGCTCCATAGAAAGCTTGTAAAAAGTGTCATCTGTGCATCCGCGAAATAGTTTCCAATCTTCATCTGGAATTTCCACTCCGTATTCTCGAAATAGTTTGACCTCGCCTTTTGCGTATAATTTTTCGGAGTCAATTACGACTCCATCCATATCAAAAATAACAGCTTTTATCATTTAGTCTAAACTTTCCAATAATTTGCAATGTTTTGTAAATAAGTTAATAACAGGTTGTGGATTATTATTCCCCGGACCTCGCCCTATGACTTTATGATGGTCGGCGTTTATTTTTTTCATAAATTGCCAAACACCTGGAACAGAAACACCATCGTAAATTTTGCTTGGCTCAACTCCGTGTTCTCCAGATGATGGCATAACCATCGATATTGTGTTTACAATTCCATCGTTCTCATACCATAGAGAATCCGGCACTTCACCCTTACCCAACAAATATGCGGTTAGCCATAAATTCCACTGGATTTCACCGTCAGGGATGTGATGATTAGAATTATCATCAAGTTTAGTCGCTGATGTAGAAAACGAAAAGTAGGTTGTGTTTTTATCTGTTAGATATTTGGAATTAAACTCCTTTGCACCTTCAAGTGATAAATCCCATGAAGCAAAATTTTTAGAATCACCAAATGGAAGTTCTTTTATCCTTTTAAAATATTCCTTTGTTGATTCACTTGGATTTTTAGCTAATCCCCATTGTTCTAAATCAAAATCATAGAATTTTTCGAGGATTTTATCCTCCTTTACTGCACCTAACCACTTCGCCATTTTTTGAGCAAATGGGAAAAGATCCATCATCATCGGTGCTAAAGTTGTTCCGTTGAGTGGTGCAGAAATTGTTGTAATACTCTTAATCCATCCATTGTGGGCATTGTTTAACAGTTGGCTTTCTTCCTCAAATGAATTTTGCAATAGATATTCCAACATTCGAGCAGTTTGGCCACCTTGACTATGTCCGATTATGTGAATAGGATGTTTTGAGTCCCATTGAGGATAAAGTCCTTCATAGAATTTCCCGTTTGGTTTTTGTATTATACCAAATTCATCAGAATGTAATTTCCCATAATCTACTTGCCCACCTTTAATTTGGTAAAACGCTTCGATTGCTCTGTCCCAATCGGAAGAAATTGGCCCAACCGAAAGTGTATAGACTTCAAATCCATTTTCGTTTAGATATGTTTCCAAATCGAAATCACCGCCCCAATAGTAATTTCCGTACATTTCTTCACGCCCCCAACCAAAAAATCCGTGAATTAGAAATATCGGATAATTGTTGTCTGCCAAAGAAATTTCTGCTGTTGTGAATACTATTAATAAAACAATTAATTTGGATTTCATTTTATAGTAAATTTCTGAAGAGCTTTAATTCGCTTTAAAACGGGAGGGTGGCTATAACTCAACGCAACCGTTAATGGGTGAGGGGTAAGGTTAGACAAATTCTCAGCTGAAAGTCTTTTTAATCCGGAAATCATAGATTCGGTTGAATTGGTGGTTTCACTCGCAAAAGCATCTGCTTCAAATTCGTGCTTCCGGGATAACGCATTTAATGCCAATCCCAAAACCAATTCAACCGGAGTATATAAAATTGAGAAAAACAATAAACCAGCGTAAACTGAAATATCAGTCATTTTGAAAGCATCGAATAATTCTCGATTTTTGAGAAAGAGCGACATCAGAAAAAATAGTATTCCAGAGTGAATTACAGAAATTATGATTCCCTTCAAAATATGTCGTTTTTTGTAATGCCCGACTTCGTGAGCCAGAATTCCAAGCAACTCATTAGTGCTATGTTTTTCTATGAGCGTATCAAATAGTGCAATTCGTTTTCGTTTGCCAAATCCGCTAAAGTATGCATTTGAATGGGATGACCTCCGCGAACCATCCATCACATCAATTCTTGTTATTGGGAATTTTACTTTTTGTGTATAATTGGTGATTATATTTTTTAATTCCCCGTCTTCGAGTGGTGTAAATTTATTAAACATCGGCGCAATAACAGCATTGTATAAAGGTTGAATTAAAACAGAAAATACAGATACAGCAATCCACGCGTATAACCAAGCTAACTCACCAGTATTTTCAAAGAAAAATAAAATTCCACTCATCACCAGCCCACCCAAAATAATGGTTATCAAATAGGATTTCAATTTATCCGAGATGAAAGTTTTATAAGTCATTTTATTGAAACCATATTTTTCTTCAATTACAAAATTAGCGTAGAGAGAAAACGGAATCATTAAAATATCCTTTACAAAAAACAGGATAGCAAAATACACTAATCCATTGGTAATTGGTGATGTAAATTCAAATCCCCTGACAAATTTATCTAAATAATCAAAACCACCAAACAGAATCATAACTAATATAATTATTAGATTTAATGAAGAAATTATAAATCCAAATCGAGTATTCTCGCGTGTGTATTCTTGTGATTTTGCATATTTTTCTTCATCATAAAATTCTATAAACTCTTCAGGTAATACAGGATTTAACGCCCGAAGATTTAACAATTTTGAAATACATCCAAGTAGAAATTCAACTAAGATTGCGGTAATGATTATGATAAAATAAATATTCATTTCTTTTTACCCAAAATTATAATGTTTGCGAATAGGTTGGATAACTTTCCACCGACATTTTAGTCCCTTTGGAAAAATTATAAAATCTCCAACACCAAATTTAACAACTTCGATGTCTGTGGTTACTTCAACTTCTCCCTCAATAATTAAGCAGGATTCTCTATCGTCATATTCCCAATCAAACTCGGAAATGTCGCAAGTCCAAATTGGCCAATTGTAAATATCTTGTGATTTAATTTCATCTTCTGATAATATTTGTTTGATGATTCTCATAATATTTTCTTTTAACTTAGATTATGTTTAAGAAACTTCTGTAATTTCTCAAAATCTGTGTAGTGGTGTGATGTTATTCCAGCCGATTTCGCAGATTGGACATTCGTCCATTGGTCATCAACATACAACGCATTTTCGGGTAAGCAGTGTGCAATATGTAAAGCAAATCTGTAAATTTGAGGGTCTGGCTTTAACACTCCCGCATCCTGAGATGTGATGACTCCATTAACATTTTCGAAAAATCCAAATTTTGATTTTAGATATTTTATGTGTCGATTAGTTGTATTAGATAACAACCAAATATTCGTTTTTCCATTTAACTCCGTTATAAGGTTTGTTGCTGGCATTTCACCGATTTCTGTAGAAACCCACCGAATCTTGAATTCGTCAAAGTCTAATTTTTCTCCACTATTTAGTGCATATTGAATATCTATAAAATACTGTTTAAAATCAATTTCACCTCGTTCGTATCGCATAAATATTTCACCTTGAATTATATCCTTTGTGAGTAAATATGGTGTATCCGTTAATTTGGATACATAATTCACGACAACGGATTGATCAACACCAATCAATACATTGAATAAATCGAAAAATATTGTTTGAATAGTTTTCATTGTTTTCTCTTCTTTATTGTAATTTTCAACAATGAAATATACGAACGCAAGATAGTTCGTTTTTGGGTTATTTTAGAATTCAATTTTTGTTGCAATTAAAAAATAGAACAATTATAAATCTGAAGTTTACTTTCTTCATTAAATTGAGTTCTATAATAATCTCCCCAAACATCTAAAATTGTAAATCCGTTGTCAATTAACAAACGGTTCATTGTATCGGGATAAAACATTCTCAAAGAAAACTGAAGAATATCAAAATCCTTTTTTTTGTGTGTGGAATAATACCAAGTTATATAATTGACCTCAGTCTCCGGGTTATACTCATTTGTTTCCTCGATAGAAACCGTTTCACCTGTTTTAGAATCTGTGAATTCCATAGTCGAGAAGCGCATTCCATCAGGACGATGCAAAAATAATGGATTTGGTACAAATATCTCAATAATAAAACGACTGTTTTCGTGAAGGTGTTTTTTTACACATTCAAGAAAATTTTGTGCATCATTGTCGGTGAGTAAATGAAGAAATGAGTTGAATCCAATAAATACTAAATCAAATTTTTTATTGAGATTAAAATCTCTCATATCACCATTGATAATTTTAGTATTTGGATATGATTTTAGTTTTTGTTCTGCGGTTTTGCAAAAATCTTTTGATAATTCGATTCCGGTATATTCTGCACCTTCGCGAACTAACGGTAATGCAATTCTACCAGTTCCGGATGCAAGCTCCAAAACTTTTTTGCCTGATGATTCAGCGACTATATTTTTCCAAAAATCTAAATCTTTTTTATACCACCAATGCTCATTGTCCCATCGCTGTCCATTTTTGTAAACTGTGTTTTTGTAAGTTGTGAGTTTTGTCATTTTTTATTAATAAGTAGATTATAAAATTATCAACTCTTTCATTGAGCGATTTAAAACTTCGCACCCGTCTTTTTTAATCCAGCAATCGTCTTCAATTCGAACACCGCCCCAGTCTGGGATGTAAATTCCAGGTTCAATAGTGACTACATAATTTTCTAATAATGGTTCTTTGTTTATTTTACTCACTCGCGGATGAGAGTGAACTTCAAGCCCGATACCGTGTCCTGTTGAATGGCAAAACTCCTTGCCATATCCAGCTTTGGTGATTACATCTCGGCAGACTTTGTCCAGCTCTGCACCGGTTATTCCGGCTTTGGCTTTTTTTATTCCGGCACGATTAGATTTTAGCACAATATCATAAATCTCTCTATGTTTGTCTGTAACTTCGCCAACTAAAACTGTGCGAGTCATATCCGCGTGATATCCATCATATTTTGCACCAAAATCCATAACAACAAAATCACCACTCTCCAGTTTTTTATCTGAAGGTCTAGCGTGGGGAAGAGCGCTATTTACACCGCTTGCTACGATTGGGTCGAAGCTGTCTTTTTCACCACCTAATTTTTTAATTAAGTAAGATAATTTTGCAGAAATTTCCTTTTCTGTTGCTCCGATTTTGATATCAGGAATCAGATTCTCAAACACTTTATCTGTGATTTCCACTGCTTCCTTTAGTGTTCTTATTTCTTCTATATCTTTTACAGCTGCAATTATCTCAATGATATTTTCGGTAGGTTGCCAATCAATATTTGGTAATTTTTTATTTAGACTTTTGAACAGAAAAACAACCATATTTATTGATTCAAATCCAATTTTCAGAGGACTGTTGAGTAATTTTAGTTTTTCAATAGTTTTGATGTAACTATCTTCAATCATATGGATATCAAAATCTTTCACTTCTTCTTTTGATTGGATATCATACCTTGTGTCAGAAAAAAAGTGCTGGCTGCCTGGTAAAAAAAGTGCTTGCCCCGCAGAACCTGTAAAACCCGTTAGATATCTTACATTTGTTAAATTGGTTACATAAAGTCCATCAAGATTTCTTTTTGATAGTTCTTGTCTCAGTTTTGATAATCTACTTTTAGTGAAATTCATTATATTTTCCTGTTAAATTGTTTGGATAAAACCCGCATAATTTTTCATAATTTATCCCCGACATAAATGTTGGGGTAATTAATTTTAGTATCAAAATCTCCTAAAATTATTCCGTTTGTGATGAAAGTAATTTTTCAATTTCTTTGCGTTCTTTTTCGATTTGTTTTTTATTATCGTCAGTGAGTTTAATGGATGTAATTATTTCCATTGCTTGATAATAACTCCCCTGAGATTTGAAAATTTTCGCCAAAGTAAGTGTCGCAAAGCGTTTGTTAATGGGCTTCCCATCTGATATCTTTGACTTTTTGACTTTTTTAGATTTTGGAGTTTGGCTTGGTTCTAGTTCCTTAGTTCTTGGTATTTTGCTCTTGGAGCTAGAAGATGGACTTTCGGATTTAGGTTTCTCCGTTATTATTTTTTGTGGTTCAGCTTCTAGCTTAGATTCATTTTCTTTCACCCATTTTTGGGAATTTTCATCGTCGGGATAAATCCTCAAAATCTTAGTTACAGTCTGCAAAATTGTTTTTGGACTTCTTTTTAAGGATGTCTGAATTTCAAACAATAATCTCATAGCATTTATATGTGCTTGATGATTGCTAACAACAAATTTCAGATGCTGTTCTGCTTGCTGAATATTGTTTTCCAATAGTTCAATTTTTGCAAATATGTATTTCCCATCAACTGAATCAGGATTATGTTTTACCCCAATTTGGCAAACTTTACGAGCTCGTTGATAATCTTTTTCTTTGTAGTAGATGTCAGCCAAAACAGGGAAAAGATTGGTTTTGAAATCTCCAGCAAAGTGATGTTCGAGTTCTTGCTTGTCGTTTAAGTCAATCATTATAATGGAATATTCCCGTGTTTTTTCTTTGGATTTGTATCCACTTTTGTGGACAATAATTCAAGTCCGCTAATTAGCCGGAAACGAGTTTCGTGTGGTTCGATTACATCATCTATATATCCTCGTTCAGCAGCGATATATGGATTTGCAAATTTCTCGCGATATTTTTGAACTAATTCTGCCATTTTTTTATCGGGATTATTTGCATTTGCTATATCTTTTTTCCAGATGATTTCCACAGCTCCTTTTGGTCCCATCACAGCAATTTCTGCAGTAGGCCAAGCAAAATTCAAATCTCCACGAATATGTTTTGAAGACATCACATCATACGCTCCGCCATAAGCTTTTCTGGTGATTACCGTAATTTTTGGAACAGTCGCTTCGCAATATGCGTAGAGCAGTTTTGCTCCGTTTTTGATAATACCTCGCCATTCTTGGTCCGTGCCTGGTAAAAATCCCGGGACATCCTCAAATGTGATAATTGGGATATTGAATGCATCCAAAAATCTAACAAATCGCCCAGCTTTTGTAGAAGAATCTATATCCAAAACTCCAGCTAAATGAGCCGGTTGATTAGCTACAATTCCAACAGACCTTCCATCCAACCTCGCAAATCCGCAAATGATGTTCTGTGCAAAATCTTTATGAACTTCTAGAAATGAATTTTTGTCCATCACCAATTCGATAACTTTATGCATATCATATGGTTTGTTCGGATTTTCAGGAATTAAATTATCGAGTTTTTCGTCTGCTCTATTTGGATTGTCATTAGATTTTATAATTGGCGCATCTTCCATATTGTTTAGCGGCATATATGAAATTAATCTTCTAATGGTTTGAATGACTTCCACTTCGTTTTCGCAAGCAAAATGTGAAACTCCAGATTTGGATGCGTGAGTATCAGCGCCACCCAAATTCTCCATTGATACTTCCTCGTGTGTAACAGTTTTAACAACATTCGGTCCAGTTACAAACATATGGCTAGTTTTCTTTGCCATTAAGATAAAGTCTGTTATTGCAGGCGAATAAACTGCTCCTCCTGCGCAAGGACCTAAAACTGCAGAAATTTGCGGAATTACTCCCGATGCTAATGTGTTTCTCAGGAAAATATCCGCATATCCAGCAAGACTTACAACTCCCTCTTGAATTCTTGCACCACCTGAATCATTTAGTCCGATAACAGGAGCGCCAACTTTCATTGCCATATCCATAATTTTACAAATTTTCTCTGCAAATGCTTCAGAAAGAGAACCTCCGAAAACTGTAAAATCCTGCGAAAATACAAAAACTTTCCGTTTGTCAATAGTGCCATAACCTGTGACAACACCGTCAGATGGATATCTTTTTTCTTCCATTCCGAAATCGTGAGAGCGATGTTTGACAAACATATCCATTTCGACAAAAGATTTTTTGTCAAGCAAAATGTCAATTCTTTCACGGGCTGTTAGTTTATTTTTAGAATGCTGTTTTCCGATGCGCTCTTGTCCTCCGCCCAACTTGGCTTCGGCTCGTTTTCGCTCTAGTGTTTCTATAAGAGGATTTGGTTTTTTATCTATTTTCATTTACCCATCCAGAGATATAATCTACTGTTTCTTGAACCGGAGTGCCGGGACCAAACAATTTTCCAACACCTAACTCTTTTAATTTTTCCATATCAGAATCTGGGATAATGCCACCTCCTGTTAGTAGAACATCATTCAGCTTTTCCTTTTTCATCAAATCCAAAACTCTTGGGAAAATTGTCATATGAGCACCGCTTAAAATTGATAGTGCAACAACATCAGCATCTTCTTGGATTGCTGCATTCACAATCATTTCAGGAGTTTGACGAAGCCCTAAATAAATTACCTCCATCCCAGCATCTCGGTAAGCTCTTGCCAAAACTTTAATTCCTCGGTCGTGGCCATCCAAACCGGGTTTTGCCATTACTATACGAATCTTTTTATCCATTATTTTTCCCTACTATCCAATACAAAAGTAACAGGACCTTGATTTACTAATTCAACATCCATCATTGCGCCAAAACTTCCCGTTTCAACGTGGAAACCTTTTGACGATAATTGTTCAATGAAATATTTATACAACCGATTCCCATCATCAGGGTGTGCAGCTTTAGTAAAACTCGGTCTCCTTCCTTTTCGCCAATCTGCACATAATGTAAATTGACTAACTACCAAAATTGAGCCATTTACATCAGCAATTGACAAATTCATATTTTCATTCCTATCCTGAAAAATACGAAACCCTGCAATTTTATCCGCTAAGAAAATTGCATCTGATTCAGAGTCCTCTTTTGACACCCCAAGCAAGATTAACAATCCGTTCCGAATTTCCCCAATAGTTTCATTTTTCGCAGAAACTTTGGCACGAGATACTCGTTGCAAAACAGCTATCATTTACGAAATCCACACATTTTTATCACCCAAAATGCTTCGGAGTTTAGTTACAAATTCTGTTGAAGAAGTTACTCTTAGTTTTCCTGCCTTAACTCGTTTTGCTCCTCCGTTGGAATCCTTAAGATGTAAAACCAAACCACACGAACCTTTGTTACTTTCAGATATTTCTTTTATAGTGTCAATAATTCCAGCATCTTCAACAGTATGTTCAATACTCAGATTTATGTTTCTGCTCAATTTACTGCGAACTTCTTTTATAGGAATAATAGTTTCACAAATAATTTTAAGAGTAGTGCTGTCGCCATTTTTTGTTGATTGTGAGCCCTGAACAAAAACTAAATTATCTTCTTTTATATATTGTTTCAGTTTTTCGTAAGATTCAGAAAATACAAAAACTTCTGCTTTCCCGTGTAAGTCGGTTAACCCTAAAATAACCCACGGATTATTTTTCTTATCAAATAATTGTTTGATTTCAGAAATAATTCCACCTAAACGAATTTCCTTTGGGAGCTTTTCAAAATCAAATTTACTTGTAACAACATTGTTGAATTCTTTTAAATCCTCAAAATGTTTTTCAAGAGGATTCCCAGACAAATAAAAACCAATTAGCTCTTTTTCATTTGCTAATGCTTGTTCTTTGGTCCATTTTTCTACTTCAGGGAGTGGCGGTTCGCTTACATCTAAACCTCCTGTAGCCCCAAACAAGCTCGACTGGAGAGAAAGTTTTTCCTCCTGTGCTTTTTTTCCAAATTTTTGAGCTTTTTCAATAATTTCAAATTGTTGTGCTCGATGTCCTACTAAACTATCACAAGCTCCGGATAAAACAAGACTTTCTAATAATTTTCGTGTTGCTGATGTTGAATCCACCTTTTTGCAAAAATCATAAATAGTTTTAAATATTCCCTCTTTTTCACGAGTATTTGCTATAATTTCACAAGCTTTTTGTCCAACATTTTTAATGGCAGAAAGTCCATATAAAATATCACCATTTTTGGTAGCTCGGAAGTCAGCAAACGATGTATTTACATTTGGTGGTAGAACTGACAAGTTCATCTTTCGTGCTTCAGAAATCAGATGAACAACTCGCTCGGTTTTACTCATTTCGGATGATAAATTTGCTGCAATAAATTCTGCTGGATAGTGCACCTTTAACCAAGCTGTTTGAAAAGCCACAAAAGAATATGCAGTAGAGTGGGATTTGTTAAATCCATATTGAGCAAATTTTTCAACTAAATCAAAAATTTCAGTAGCTAATTTCTGTGATACTCCTTTTTCTTGAGCACCATTAACAAAATCAACCTTAAATGCCGCCATCACATCTGCTTTTTTCTTACCCATCGCCCGACGCATTTCGTCAGCTTGAGCAAGCGAAAACCCGCCAATTGCTGATCCAATTTGCATTACCTGTTCTTGGTAAACAATAATTCCGTAAGTTTCATTAAGAATAGGTTCGAGCAACGGATGGAGATATTCAATTTTTTTCTGTCCGTTTTTTCGGGCAATAAATTCAGGGATATTCTGCATCGGACCTGGACGATAGAGTGCATTCATCGCAATTAAATCCGCAAGCCCTGAGGGCTTTAAATGTTTCAAGTTTTCTCGCATTCCTTCTGATTCAAATTGAAACACACCAATTGTTTTTCCCCTAGCAAATAATTCAAGTGTTTTATCATCTTCTAAATCAAGATTTTCAATATCAATAACAACATTATGATTTTCTTTGATCATTTTAATTGTTTTATCGATCACTGTCAAATTTCGCAGACCAAGAAAATCCATTTTTAGTAAACCGAGTTCTTCTACTGCACCCATTTCAGCTTGAGTTGTTACATCACCTGATGCCTGATTTTTGTGTAGCGCAACATAATCGGTTAATGGGCCGGGAGTAATTACAACTCCTGCCGCATGAGTGGCAGAATGGCGATTCAAACCCTCCAAAATCTTGGAGTGTTTTATTAGTTCTTTGTATTGATCATCTTTCTCAAGAAGTTCTGTCAAATCCTTGCTGACTTTTAGTGCTTTTTTGAGTGTCATTTCCAATTCGTTGGGAATCATTTTTGCGATTTTATCGCCTTCGGAATAGGACATCCCCATTACACGAGCAACATCACGAACTACAGAACGAGCTTTCATTGTTCCAAAAGTTATTATTTGAGCAACCGAATCGTCTCCGTATCGTTCTTTGATGTAATCAATCACTTTTTGCCGACCTTCTATGCAAAAATCAATATCAAAATCTGGCATACTGATACGGTCGGGATTTAAAAATCGTTCAAAAAGAAGGTTATATTTTATTGGATCAACATTTGTGATTCCTGTAATATATGCCACCAAAGAACCAGCACCGGAACCACGACCTGGCCCTACCGGAATATTTTGAGATTTTGCGTATTGAACGAAATCCTGAACAATTAGAAAATATCCCGAAAACCCCATTTTTGTAATAACTTCAAGTTCAAATTTTAACCGTTCTTTGATTTCCGAAGTTATTACAGGAAATCTGTTTTTTATGCTGTCTTCACATAGTTTTTTTAAATATTCGTTAGTATCCGGAGCATCTGATGATTCAGGGATAGCAAAATGTGGAAGATGGTATGTTCCCATTGGAATATCAAAATTACAACTTTCTGCAATTTTAACGGTGTTTTCAATTGCTTCCGGAACATCTGAAAATAATTCAACCATTTCTTCCGCTGAACGGATGTAAAATTCTTCTTGTTTGTATCGACGACGATTTTCATCACTTCGATTTTTATTTGTAGCAAGACAAGTTAAAATATCGTGAGCTTCCCAATGTTCTTTTAACGCATAGTGACAGTCGTTAGTTGCCACCATTGGAATGTTCAATTCTTTGGATATTTTTTTTAAAATAGGGAGTGCTGTAATTTCTTCTTCAATTCCGTGGTTTTGCAATTCAATATAAAATCTATTGGGAAAAATTTTGGCATATTCTAATGCAGATATTTTGGCATTTTCCATATCATTCTGTGCTGCATAATGAGTTATCTCACCAGCTAAACAAGCACCGGTTGCAATGAGTCCTTCATTATACTTTTTGAGAAGTTCTTTGTCCACTCGCGGTTTGTAGTAAAATCCTTCGAGATAACTTTGTGTAACAAGTTTCAGTAGATTTTTATAGCCGGTTTCGTTTTGAACTAGTAGCACTAAATGATGATATCCACGAGAACGCCCAGGGATTCCCTTTCGTTCAGACCTGCTTCCTGCGGCTACATAAACTTCACAACCAATAATAGGTTTTATTTTTCGTTTTTTTGCTTCTCGATAAAATGGAACCATCGAGAATAAATTTCCGTGTTCTGTAACTGCAACAGAAGTCATCCCGAGTTCTTGGATTCTGTCACACAATCCAGTTACAGATTGTGCGGCATCTTGCAGAGAAAAATCTGTATGATTATGTAGATGTACAAATTCAGGCATTTAATTTATAACTCTTTCTATAATACTAAATTTTGGTGTGATATGATAAAATCTCCAACAAATGTCAATGGTTAATTTACCGTAGATTGATGATATTTTTGAAGACTAAAAGTTGGAAATTTAGGATTTGAGATTTATCAAGGGATTCTTATATTTTCTTTTGAAATTTATGTATCCGCTCGTAAGAATCTAGAATCTCGTCCACTGCCATCTGTATTGTTAGATCAATAGTATCGTGAATAAGTAATTCGTGTTTTTGCAGAGCAGAAATCTCTAGTAATCCATTTACTATATGTGCACCAATTTCTTCAAGTGCATTACAAACTTCTTCTTGCTGAAATCCCTCACGACTGCGAATATTTGCTAAGAATTTTGCATAATTAACCAGTGTCATTCTATCGCCTGTCCGTACTGATGTGATTAACTGATTGTAGTAAATATCCAAATACCATTTCAGATTTTTCGGGTCCATACCGGTATAATGAGGATATTTTTCACGATATTCCGGAGATGTTAACGCTTTAAAAATTCTCTCAGAAACCATTTTTTGTATCCTCTGCATATTTTCAGCAATAACCAAATTCGGGCGGTCTGTTGTATATCGCTCTAAAGCCAATGTATTGCGTGTGTGCCATTCGCTCGGAAGACTTTTAGAATGCTCAATCAAATAAAGCAAGCGTCTTTCAATTGTGTGGCGGACTTTTGGCTTCCACTCCAAAACTTTGCGAGTATAAGAAGAATCTACAGATAATTTTTTGTCAATATAGCCTACCATCCACGGCCGTTCAAACGGGAGTTTCCCTATCATCTTGCCAAAATAGTATTGAAGATAAATTCCAATAGCCGCTATTGTAATTGGCATCAAAAATGGTTTTGGTGCGTTACCGAAAAATAGCCGAGTAGAAAGCTCAAACAATTCTCGGTGTGAAGTAGAGCCATCTGGGCTTGCGATGTAAGTATCAATACTTGGGAGTTCGTCAGTTTTATTGAGTATTATCTGCAATAAATATCCTAAACAATTTGTGTGAATATACGGGACTGCAGATTGTCCTTTTCCTCCTAAAATTTTAGAATCCCACTTTTTAGCAAACCAAGTATTTAGAAAAATATATAGAGGCGGGTACTCACACCAATCACTAAACACGGCGGCAAATCTTACGATGGAACACGGAAAATATTTGGAATATTCTCTAACCAACTTTTCACCCCTTTTTTTGGTTATTGCATAAGGGAAATTAGCATCCGCAAGCGAATGTTCGTTGAGAGATTTTCCTTCGGGAGGGAATTCACAAATTGCTACAGAGCTTGAAAAAATAAATCGTTTTACATCCAAAATTTTCGCTTGTTCCAACATCAACTTAGTTCCTAAAACATTGGTTCGTTCATATTCAGGATGTGGTTCATTTGAGAAATTGTAATACGCAGCAAGATGAATGATAAAATCAACTTCCTGTTTTTCTTTTATGTTTTTGATGATATTGGATAATTGTTTTTTCTCTCCAATATCTACCAAAATCCACTTAATATTTTTATGTGGAGTAACTCCAACTTCTTGTTGAGACCGTCGAGCAAACGCAAAGATAGTATAATCTTCTTTAATGAGTTCCAATAAATTTCTACCAACAAAACCGGATGCACCGGTTAAAATTATTACAGGCAAATTATGCGTCATATTTCTCAGTTTGTATATAAAGTGAATAGAATTTCAAAATGACAATTCCCATAATACAATCTCCGATACCTGAAAGAAGAATAACCCAATTCTGGGAAATAGTAGTATAGTAAAAAACAAGAAAGATAGTCGCAATAAATTTGGCAGAAAATGAGAATACCAACATATTTGAGTATATTTTACCACGAGAAACCGACATCACATAAGCGACGCTCATTACAATATGAAACACTCCACCCTGCGTCAAAAAGAAGCGTTCAGTAATGTCAAAACCAAAATAGTGTAGAAATTTAATAGGCATAACAATCATACATACTCCAACTACAAATGAATGAAGTGCGATGAACCACATCGCAACAATAAGCAATTGTTTGACTTTTGAAAAAAGAAGTTCCATTTTTTAATTTATTTATTTGTGAGTATGCTCAATATTCCATTTATCAAGTTGAGTAAGAATAATTTTAATAATATCATCTATTTTATTTCTAATTTCTGTCGTTAATTCCATTCCCGTATCCAGTGATTTTGGTTGGATTCCGACCATTACCATTTCATTAGGTTCAGTATCTCGAAGTTTAGTTGCACTGATAATATCTGAAAGTCCAATATGGTGAACGGACATTTTAGTATTAATCTGAACCACAATCTCATCATTTTTCAAAACACCAATATATCCCGACTGTCTCCCAAAATTGACCGCATCAATAATCAATACTTTCTCTTTATTCTCAATATATGGAAGCAAATCAAGTCCAAATGTGCCACCATCGATAATTTCTATTTGTGGATTAAAATTATATGTATCCTTTAATTTATTGGCAACAAAAACTCCGACACCCTCATCCATAAGCAAGGTATTCCCCAGCCCCAGAATGACGATGTCGGATTCATTATTATTTACAGGACGGATTGACATTCACAATATTCGTTTTGGTGTTGTCGTGTAAATGAATAGCACACGCCAAGCATGGATCAAATGAATGAATTGTTCTCAAGACCTCTAGTGGTTTGTCAGGGTCGGCAATAGGATTCCCAACTAGAGATGCCTCATACGGTCCAGGTTTATCATCTTGGTTTCTCGGTCCTGCATTCCAAGTTGATGGAACCACGCACTGATAGTTTTTGATTTTTCCGTTTTCGATAACTGTCCAGTGTGAGAGTGTTCCCCTTGGAGCTTCGTGGAAACCAAATCCACTTATTTCTCCCTTTGGAAATACCGGTTGATTAAATACTTCCAAATCCCCTTTGGCAACATTAGCAATCAGTGCATTATAGTTTTTCTTGAGTTCTTCAAGAAGTACTAATGTTCTAACGCATCTTGCCGCGTGACGACCGAGAGTTGAATGGAGAATATCAACACCAAGTTTTGCTCCGGCTATAGCACCGATTTTTTCTAATGCAATGGTTGCATATTTAACAGTGGGCTTATGCCCTGCAGCAAACATCCCCAACACATTAGCCAAAGGTCCAACCTGTGCAGGTTCACCCGCAAAAGTAGGAGACTTAACCCAAGAGTATTTCCCTTTTTCATCAAAGTCAGAATATTTAGGTTTTGTTTCTCCTTTATACGGATGCCTTGTCCAATCTCCATCATACCAAGAGTGTTTGATACTTTCTTTGACATTGTCCTCAAAGAATTTATCATCAAAACTGTTTATAGCTTTGAATTGACCTACATCACCGTTTGGAATATATCCACCAGGCATACCAAAGTTAGTTCCTTTTGTATCCGTTGGGAAATCAGGCACACTCAAGTAGTTTGTAACTCCCGCACCATACGGAAGCCAATGAGCATACATCGCACCGACAACAGCTAAATCCACAAGATAGACATTTGTTACAAAATCTTCCAATTTATCCATCAATGTTTTGATGTGAGCCAGTTTTTCCATATTCAGAGCATTTGGGCTATCCGGGTCAATTGCATTTGCAACACCACCGACTGCCAGATTTTGAATATGCGGAGTCTTACTTCCCAGGATGGATACTATCTGATTAGCAATTCTCTGAAAATCAAATGCTTCGAGATAATGAGCCGCCGCAATAAGATTAACTTCCGGTGGAAGTTTCATCGCAGGATGTCCCCAATATCCATTTGTGAAAATTCCAAGCTGCCCGGAATCTACAAACTTTTTGAGCTTTGCTTTCACAGCCTTGAATTCTTCCACGCCGTTATTTTTCCACGGAGATAAACTCTGCGCCAATTTAGATGCCGCTTTTGGGTCAGCTGATAATGCAGAAACGATATCAACCCAATCCAACGCCGACAGATGATAAAAATGCACCATATGGTCGTGAACACCGTGTGCGGCAATAATCATATTTCTGATATATTGTGCATTGAGTGGGATTTCCAAGTTCAGCGCATTTTCAACCGCTCTAACTGAAGTTAATGCGTGCACTGTTGTGCATACTCCACATATTCTCTGAGTGATTAACCACGCATCTCTTGGATCTCTTCCCTGCAGAATAACTTCAATACCACGCCACATTTGCCCTGATGACCATGCTTTTGCGACCTTACCATCTTTAATATCACAGTCAATTCGCAGATGTCCCTCAATTCGTGTGATGGGGTCGATTATAATTCTCTTTGCCATTTTCTAATTCCTTTCCTGATAAATTTAATTATGTTCAATTACCGGTAATACAGGTAGTTTTTTAACAAAAACCAGATAAGCCATAATTTCAGCTGAGATAATTCCTAGCGTTATCAAAATTTCTGATACAGATGGGAAGTAATGCCAACCCGGTCCAGGGCTGAACCCCACCAAATAAGTATTGAATCGCAAAATTGCTCCAGCCAAAACCATCGAAACTCCTGCCCAAAACAAATATTGAGCATTATTACGAAGTTTTTCTTTAAACAAAATTATCAATGGAATAATAAATAATATAGTTTCAATTATAAACATCCATCCATTTACATCTCCTGCAAAAGCATCTTTCAAAGCTCCGCGCCAAATCAAATCCCCATAACGGAAAATGATGTATAACACCAACACTCCACCAATAAACTTAGACATCTTTGAAAGAAGATGTGTTTCTAATGGTCGTTTGAATGCAACAGAAGAATAATATGATTCAAAGATAACCATTCCGAAACCGATAACTAATGCAGAAAGTAAAAATGTTATCGGTAGCCAACCAGTTTGCCAAAGTGCAGCTAACTTATCTCCCGCAATAACCATCAATGTTCCTAGAGAAGATTGGTGCATTGTTGGCAGTAGAACACCAAAAGCGATGAAAATGAAAATGATTTTCTCCATTTTCGCCTTTGCTTTAGGAGTTGCCCATTTTTCCAAAAACACTGGAGTGAATTCCATCCAAAGAACCAAAATGTAAGTTGTTACACAAAATGCGACCTCAAACATAATTGAGTTTAAGTTAACATACTTTGGTAGTAGGATATTGTATATCTGCCAGTATCTTCCAACATCAATGAAAATGGAAATTCCAGCAAGAGTATATCCGAACATACTAGTCATCAATGCTGCCCTAACGAGAGGATGATATTTCCCTTTGTTTAAAACATAAACTAGCAAAGCCATTGCATATCCACCACAAGCGATTGTTGTTCCAGTGAGTACATCATAAACAATCCAAAGTCCCCACGGATAACCGTCAGATAAGTTAGTTACTGCACCCAATCCAAACAAAAATCGTTGTAGCAAAAGGATTCCAGCAATACCTGCAAGAGCCATCATTACAATGAATGGTTTGGTCAATAATTTTCCACCAATTGGTTTGTAATTACTCATTTTATCCTCCTATTCCGTTGAATCTTGTTTAGTGCTTCTATGCGCTGCATACAGAAGTCCACCCAACAAAACAACTGGAGCAATCATACCTTTATAAGCTGTGTGTTGAATTTTTTCCGATGTAGATGCTGCAGATTTTTCAGGTAGCTTTAGTAACCCAAGTTTCTCATACGGCACCGCAGACAATATCAGATATTGAGTTCCGCCGGTTTCTTTTTCACCGTAGATATAACTGATGTATTTCTGGACGGTATGAGTTTGTGTTTCACCACTCTCTAGAGAAGAAACAGGATAACGATATTTAGTGCCAGGCTGGGCTTTAATTCGTCTTCTTGCTTCTTTCATTAACTTTTCAACAGGTCCAAACAATGAAGCACCCGTTGGGCAAACATCACAACAACCTGGAATTCCGCCTTTATCTAATTGATGTTTGCACATTTCGCATTTTACTATTTCCGGTAGAGCTTTGTCAAACTCGAATTTCGGAATGTTAAACGGACAAGCCACTTGACAATACCGACATCCGATACACGCACCTTTATCGTATTGTACGATACCGGTAATTGGGTCTTTTGTCAAAGCTGTAACAGGGCAAGCCGAAACACAATTTGGGTCTATACAGTGCATACAAGCTCGTTTGATAAACGCATAACCATTCGTTTCTTTATCTTTAGTTGAACTTGTTCCATTTCGATACATTTTGATTTTGTTTAGTGTTTTGGAGTCAAGGTCGTTTCCACCATCCCAAATTCCGGACACATTATGAGATTGTTCAAGTTTAGTATCGAAAACTCCCGACATTCCGTTTACTTTTTTGCACTCGACTTCGCAGGATTTACATCCGATACAAAGCGTTGCATCGTATAGAATTCCAACAGCATTCTTCGGTAGCAATTTTCGCTCCCGAGCAAATAAGGTGGAAACCCCAGAAGTAGCAACCGTTCCTGCAGCAAGCACTTTAAAGAACTGTTTTCGGTCAATATTCATAGCCATCTCCTATGCTTCCGTTTCACCGATTTTTTTTGCAGTAGCAACACTCGCAGTAATCGCAGCCCCTGCTACTACCCCTGCAACTGCGGCTGCTCCAATAGTAACACCACCGGGTTTTTCCTCATTGATATTTGGAAACCCAGCTGGCGGAGTAACAAGCTTAACATCTGCTTGTTCGTGGAGAGGTTTAGCAAATCCCACTCCTTGTTCAGCACATCCAAAACAAGGATGTCCCACGCTCACTGGCCAAGTATTCACATCACAGAAATTAATTGATGGGCAGTTTGCATAAGTTTCCGGTCCTTTGCAACCGATTTTATATAAACAATGCCCTTGTCTGTGATTCTCGTCCCCGTATTTTTCAGCAAACCGACCTGCATCAAAATGAGGTCTGCGTTCACAGTTTTCGTGAACGAGAGTGCTGTAGGCAAACTTTGGTCTTCCTAGCTTGTCCAACTTAGGGAGTTTTTTCAGTGTAAGATAATACAACACAGTTGATAATAAATTATATGGACTTGGCGGACAACCCGGAAGGTTTATCACTGGAGTTTTGATATTGTTCATTTTATAAACATCACCAATTCCTGTTGCTTGGGTTGGATTAGGGTAAGTTGACTGAACTCCACCCCAAGATGCACACGAACCAATAGAAACGGTTGCTGCTGCTTGCGGACCGATTTCCTTGATGATATCCAAAGCACTCTTTCCGCCGATTTTACAGTAGATGCCATCTTCTGCCAAAGGCACGGAACCTTCAACAACCAAGATGAATTTTCCTTTATTTGCTTTAACGGATTTATGTAGAGCATCTTCAACTTGATGTCCTGCTGCCGCACACAGTGTTTCGGAATAATCCAGCGATATCATATCCAATACAAGGTTATCTACAGTTGGATGTGTAGCCCGTAAGAGTGTTTCCGTGCAACCGGTGCATTCCTGGAAATGTAACCAAATTACCGGTGGTCTTGCAGGATCAGTTATTGATTTTGCAACCTTTGCCGCAAAGCTCAATGGCATTGACATTGTTGCCACTGCCACCGAACAGAACTTTATGAAATCGCTTCTGGAAATCCCCCGTTCTTTGAGTTGTTCGGTGTAGTGTTTGTCAATCTGACTTCCGTTTTTATCTTTTGATTTAATCATACTTTATCCCCTTATTAAGTTGTGATGATTATTAAGAATTTATGAAAATCGTATGCAAAGGTAATAGAAAAGGACTGAAATCTCCCGTCCGAAGATTTTCGGTTAAATATATTCACATTTTGATATATTGCCACTAACATCATATTTTCATTATTCAGAATATAGTAATAGTTAGTATTTAGCTTATCAGAATATATAATACATTTATCTATTTAATCAAGAAAAATATTTATAATTATACGCAGTTGTCTTATTTAAATATTACCAATAACAAATAGAGCATATTGAAATTATTAATAACTATTATACGACGGTAGATATGAAACTTTAGCTCATTTCATACAATCTTGATAAAAGTGCAAGAATAATTCTAAATAAGACTTGTGAGTCTTATAATTATACTTCTAATTTTAGTGTCTTGGTAGGCCAAGGATTTGAATTTTAGACAGCAATGTTGTTAAAATATTGGGTAGAATTTTGGTTAATTATTCATTAAGAAAACAGGAGTAGCTATGAAAGGCATGTTTTTGTCAAAGGAAAGCGTTGTTCCGTTCATTGAGCATCTTGCATCTCAACAAAAAGTATTTGCACCTAATAAAAAAGTACACGGTTCAATTACTTTTGAGGAAGTTAATGATGCAAATGATGTTGTTTTGAATTATGCACGAGCTTTACTTTCGGTAAAAAAGTATTTTCTTCCACAACGGGAAACACTTTTAAAATATAAACTTGATGACAATAGTTTCGAAAAACAAGAAATTGAGCAAGTAAATGCAATTTTCTTAGGAGTTCACAACTATGATCTTCAGGCAGTTTTAAAATTGGATTATAATTTTAAAAACAATAATCCAGAAAAAAATTATCTAAAACGAAGAGAAGGTGCAGTATTCGTTGGAATATCCTATGAACCAGATAATTTTCACTTTTCTCAATCTGTTGGAATTGATCCACATAATACTAATGGTTTTGATCTTTTCTTACATAAAACTGAAGAAGGTTTTGTTCTTGAAGTTTTAACAAAATCAGGTGAAAAACTTCTTGATGGATTTGGCGAAATTTCAGAATTTCAAGGTGAATATCCACGGAATGAAAATTTCAATGCGAGTTTGTATGCACCACAAAGTAAACTTAAAGAAGTATTTGCGAACTCATATGATAATCCAATTTGGAAAGAAATGGCTGAAAAATGCGTCGGATGTGGAACTTGTAATTTAACTTGTCCAACTTGCTTTTGTTTTAATGTGGAAGATAATGTTGGCATCACTTTAAAAGATGGTTCTCGAGACCGACATTTAGACGGTTGTATGCTTCGTGGATTTACAGAAGTTGCCGGCGGAGAAATTTTCAGAGATGAACTTGCTGGTCGAATGCGACACAGAATTTACAGAAAGTTCAAATATATTTCTGATATAACTGGTGAACCGTGGTGTGTTGGTTGTGGAAGATGCACAATATTCTGCCCAGCAGGAATTAGCATTGTAGATATCGTTAATCGTTTAGTTAGCGATTATGATAAACAACAAGTCCTCAACGAAGGACAAATGACATCTGTTTTGGATTGAGGAGATTAAAATGATTAAAACTAAAAATGGTGAATTAAAAGAACTTTATTATCCAACAATCTCCGAGATAACTAAGATTGAAAAATTCACAGATAAAGAAAAGTGGTTTGAAATAAGATTGCCAAACGGAGACGATTTACAGCATCAACCTGGACAATTTGTGGAAGTGTCATTATTTGGTATCGGTGAAGCACCGATTTCTGTTACATCATCTCCAACAAAAAAGGGTGCGTTTGAACTTTGTGTTCGCGAAACGGGAATGCTCACTGAAGTTATGCATAGAATGGAATCTGGTGACAAAATCGGAATCCGTGGGCCGTTTGGTCAAGGGTATGACATAGATGCGATGAAGGGGAAAGATATACTAATTATTGGAGGAGGAATCGGAATTGTTCCACTTCGTTCACTTATTAATTATGTAATTGACAATCGTCAAGATTTTGGGAAATTGATAATCTGTTATGGAGCAAAAACTCCTGATGAACTTCTTTATCCCGAAGAACTAAAACGATGGGAAAAAGATGATAACATTGAATTTCATTTAACAGTTGACCAAGGTGACGAAAATTGGAGCGGAAATGTTGGTGTTATCACAACACTAATTCCAGGACTTAAACTTGACCTGAAAAACACAATAGCTGCTGTAACAGGACCTCCAATTATGTATAAATTTGTATTATTATCGTTGCAATCGAAAGGTTTACCGGATGAGAATGTTTATATGTCATTGGAACGCAGAATGAAATGCGGAGTAGGTAAATGTGGTCATTGTCAGATAAATCATTCTTATGTTTGTCAAGATGGACCGGTTTATCATTATCCTACACTAAAAACTATGGAGGAGGCAATATAATGAAACCAAAAGTTGCTGTATTTGATTTTACCGGATGTGAAGGTTGTGAATTAAATAAACTCAATTTTGAAAATGAACTTTTAGATATTATTGCACATATCGATTTTGTTGAATGGCGCGAAGCAATGGACGATAAAGCTGACGAATATGATATCGCTTTTATTGAAGGTTCTATTTCTACACCGGAATGTGTTGATAGAATTCACGATATCCGTAATCGTTCTAAAATTCTTATTGCGTTGGGTGCGTGTGCTGTTTGTGGTGGAATGAATGCTATGAAAAATCAGAAACCACTCGAAGTTGCTCGAGAAGAAGTTTATGGAAAAGATAAAGATTTATTTCCAACTCTTCCGGCACTTCCTCTTTCTGCTTATGTAAAAGTAGATTTTGAGATTCGTGGCTGCCCGATGACTCAACAAGAATTTTTGAGAGTTGTAACTGCCTTGCTAATGGGGAAAAATCCTATCATCCCAGATTATGCTGTATGCGTTGAATGCAAACTCAAAGAAAACGAATGCGTTTACGGAAATGGAATGATTTGTATGGGTCCGATAACAAGAGCGGGATGTGATGCTCAATGTCCGAGTTTTGGACAATATTGTATTGGTTGTCGTGGATTGGTTTCTCATCCGAACAAAGAAGCGATGATTGAAATTTTAACAAATCACGGATTATCAGTTGATGAAGCTGATAAAAAAATGAGTCTGTTCAACACGGAAAATCGTGAAGGAGGTTTGAAATGAAAAAAGATTTGAATATCAATGTCCATCATCTAACAAGAGTTGAAGGACACGGAAATATTGTCGTAAATATGAAAGAGGGTAAACTCGAAAAAGCACAATTGGAAATTGTTGAAGCTCCGCGCTATTTTGAGTCAATGTTAAAGGGAAGAAGTTTTCACGAAGCCGCAATTATTACTTCACGAATCTGTGGGATTTGTTCTCTTGGGCATCAGATAACTTCCCTAAAAGCTACAGAAGATGCACTTGGTTTAGAAGTTTCGGAACAAACGGTATTACTCAGAAAATTATTGATAAACGGTGCAACAATTCAGTCTAATGTGCTTCATGCATATTTTTTAGCGGCTCCGGATTTTCTTGGTGTTGGTTCTGTATTTCCGTTAGTTTCGTCTCATCCGGATGTCGTGGTTCGTGCATTGAGAATGAAACGATTAGCCAATGATATTGGTGATATAGTTTCGGGAAGAGCGGTTCATCCAATCACTCCAGTACCTGGTGGATTTACAAAAATTCCATCAGTAAGTGAGTTGACAGAAATCAAACGCAGATTAGAAGAAGAAGCATTACCAGATGTAATGGCAACTGTTGAAACAATGATTGCGTTAGCCGGTGCAATTCCAAAATTCAACCGTGAAACAGAATATATTTCTCTAAGGAATGAAAACGAATACGCATTTTATGATGGACAGATATGTTCATCTGATACTGGCTTGGTTTCTGATACAGAATATCGAAAAATGACAAATGAATTTGTGGTTTCACACAGTACATCGAAACATGCAAAAGTAAATAGATCATCTTATATGGTTGGTGCTTTAGCAAGATGGAATAACAATTTCGATAAATATGCAGATGGCGTCCGTGATGCCGCTGCAAAACTTGGACTAACCGGTGTAAATACTAATCCATATATGATTACGATTGCGCAAGTTGTTGAAGTTGCACATTGTGTTTATGATTCAATTGCGATTATTGATAAATTGTTAACAAATGGTTTGAAAAACGAAAAACCAAATCAAACTCC
Organism: Fidelibacterota bacterium; assembly: GCA_014381725.1. Taxonomy (GTDB): domain Bacteria; phylum Fidelibacterota; class Marinisomatia; order SCGC-AAA003-L08; family JACNLC01; genus JACNLC01. Next base: position 105,290 of record JACNLC010000070.1, read on the forward strand.
AACTAAATACGGTATGGGTATAGGTTCAACAGAAGTACCACGCGGAATTCTGTATCACGAATATACCTACGACCGCAGAGGTCAGATTTTGAATGCTAATTGCATCATTCCTACAGGTCAAAATCTTGGAAATATTGATGATGATATGAAAAAGTTAGTACCGGAAATTCTGGATAAGTCAAAAGAGGAAATTACATTGCATCTTGAGATGTTGGTTCGTGCGTACGACCCGTGTATTTCTTGTTCAGTTCATATGTTGGATGTTGATTTTATTGAGTAAAAGATGAACAAATCGACTAGTTTTTTTTCGGTTGGGAATCCACTTTATGGTGATGATGGTGTAGGGAAAGCTGTTCTTGATACACTTAAGGCATTGCCGGAATACAAGAATGCGACTTTCTTTGATGCCGGTACTGATGCACTTTCCCTCATTGACCATTTTTCAAAAGATGGTCAAAATATCATCGTAGATGCTGCAAAAATGGGAAAATCTCCGGGTAGTGTAGTTGCGATTTCCCCTAAAGATGCTAAATTGATTATCCAATGGGATCATCTGTCAATCCACGGTTTCGGATTAGCAGAAACATTTCAAATGGCAGAGAAAATTGGTTCTTTGCCAAAGAAAGTGATAATTATTGGAATCGAACCGGAAGAAATAAAAATTGACAAAGGACTTTCAGAAACCGTTGTAAATGCAATACCTAAAGCAATAAATTTAATTAAGAGAGAGGTGAATATAAATGGATCCTAAGAAGATATTAGTTATAGATGATGACATCGATCTAGTTGAGATTATCCGTATCAATTTAGAAAATGCAGGTTATTCTGTAATTGACGCACAATCTGGAGAAAATGGTCGGAAATTGGCAATAAATCAACAACCTGATCTGATTCTTTTGGATGTAATGATGGATACAATCGATGAAGGTTTTCACACCGCATACGAATTGCGGAAAGATGAGAAAACGAAAAATATTCCTATTGTTATGCTGACTGCTGTAACACAACAAACAGGTTTTCAGTTTGACAAAGTTGGAGATGAGGATTTTCTCCCAGTGGATGAATTTATCGAAAAACCAATTAATCCGAAAAAACTGATTGATGTGGTGAGGAGTCATCTTACACCAACTGCATGAGTTTTCTGGACATACCAGAACCTATTGATGAGGATCTGTCTCGCTTTTCATCGGCACAGAGCCTAAGGCATCGTTCAAATTGGTTTATAAGACTTAGAACGATAGCAGTAGCAGTTTCAGTCATCTTAGTATTGATGGCGAAACAGGTCCTGTCAAATTTAAATCCTACTCTATTATTACTTCCTATTGGAACACTAGCATTTGTTAATTTTCTATACTGGTTTCGTAATCAAAAAGCACAACTAACAAATCGTCAAACCGAACGATCGCTCATCAAAATTCAGATGCTATTTGATTTAGTTATTCTGACAGTTTTGATGCATTATTCTGGCGGAATAGAAAATCCATTATTTTTCATTTATTTCATTCATGTTATTATCGCTAGTTTAATGTTCCCAGGGAAGCAAGTTTATCAGATTGCTTTTTTGGCAATAATATTGTTTACAGGAGAAGTATTATTATCGATTGATCTTTTCGGGGGGAAATTAGCTTTATTGCAACATTACCATGTTCTAAGCGAAGCATATCATTTACACGATCAAAATTATATTTTTATGATGCTTGGGATGTTTTGGTTTGTGATTTTATTTACAGCATTCATCGCATCGTCTATGATGAATAGATATCGCATTATTAGAGATAAATTGATCAAAAAACAAAGACAACTAATCTCAACAGAAAAAGAGAAAATTGACTTTTTTCGTTTTGCAACACACGAGATGAAAACCCCAATGGTTACAGTTCAAAGCGCAATTGATACTATTTTAGAATTATCAAAAGATTCACTTGATGAAAAATCTATAGATTTGCTTAGAAGATCGAGGGGGAGAACACAACAGGCAATTGATATGGTAAAAGATCTAGGAGATATGACTCAAGGCACTATCCCAAATAAATTGGAAAAATCAAAAATTGATATCTCAAATACTATTCGGAATATTGTAGATGAAGAAATGCTTAATAATCAGAATAATTTAACTATAATACAAAATATTCCATCAGATTATTGGGTTACAACATATCAAAGTTTATTTGAAAAAATTATATCTAATCTAGTATCAAATGCTATTAGATATAGTGATGATGGGGAAATTATAATATCGTTAATACCAAAAAACACGGTGTTTGAAATTACTGTACAAGATTTTGGAATAGGCATGACTTTAGAGCAACAGCGAAAAGTTTTTGATGAATTTTACAGAGCTCCTCAAGCCAAAAAACATACAACTACGGGCACTGGACTTGGAATGTCAATTGTCAAAAGATTTATAGAAAAAATGAATGGACATATTAGTATGAAAAGCGAAGTCGGGAAAGGCACCACTTTTAAAATGGAATTACCCGTAAATGTCTGAAAGAATAAAAATAGGTGGATTGTTTGAACGAACAAATCTCTGTATGATTGAAATATTGGGGATAAAAGATGAACCAGGATCTGCAGGTCATATTTTCAAATTGTTCAGTAAACACAATATTTCGATTGAGTTTATAACTTCAAGTTTTTCAACAACAGGAGGTGGCAGTATGTCGCTTGGTATGAGCGATGAACATTGTCACAAAGTAGAAGAACTTTCTTTTTCAATTGAAGAATTAATTAAGCCAGACAAAATTGTAAAACGACCAGCAATTGCTATGCTAACTGTTTATGGCCCACACTTTGCAGAAAAACCTCGAGTTGCAGAAATATTTTGCACTGAGTTGGGAAATAATAAAGTAAATATTCTGGGTATCTCTACTTCTATTAATAGTATTACTTGCGTAATTAATAAATGTGATTTATTCCAAGCTAAAGAAGCAATAAATCTAAAATTTGAACTTCCGGAATATTAGACTGCCCAAGCTAAACAAATTTTGCAAAAGTTTCTATAATATTTTGTGAAACTCGAAACGGTTTTCCATCGCGTACAAATGCTCCTGAAATTTCTACTTTACTGCAAATATTTCCATTTTCATTAACAATTTTCTGATACCAATAAAATAGAACTCGACTTACTTTTGTCATTTTGCTGTGTATAATTACTTGTGAATCTAAACCAATTTCTTTTATAAAATCTACATTGGCATTTGTTATATATAAAGCAATATCAAGGTTCTTCAGTTTAGATAATGAATACCCAATTTCAGTTAATGCTTCTGACCTAGCTTCTTCAAATAATTTTAGATATTCGGCATTGTTTAGATGACCGTAAATATCACACTCATAACTGAATATTCTTCTTTTGTAATTGAACATTTAATTTTTACTCTTTATCTGTTTTACTATTCCTAACACACTTAACATACCACCAAAAGTTACGACAATTGATGCTCCAGTTGGTATATCAAATATGACTGATACTAGCATTCCTAAAATGCTACCCAAAATACCAAATACCCAGCCAAAAACTAATCTCTTAGTGTTTCCGTTGACAAACAATAAAGCTGTAACAGCTGGAATTATAAGAAATGAAAACACTAACAAAACCCCTGCTATTTTTACAGAGCTTGTTACTACAAACCCGAAAGTAATATAAAACAGAAAATCCCAAATTTTAGTGTGTTGTAGTTCCCTATTGTTATATTGTTTAGATGCTTCAAAAAACTTCTTTCTAAAAAACCAATGAAACAATCCAATTATTGTGTATAACACAAAGGTAACTCCAACAATTTTTGGAGTTACAAATAGAATTGATCCCACCAATAAATGGTTGAGATGTTCTGCACCTTTCGGGGATTTACTGAACAAAACAATCATCATTGCGGCGGCAACCACATAAGTAATTCCTATAATAGCTTCCTGTGGTACTTTGCCATTTTTTGATCTCGTGATTGCAAAAAGTAATGCTCCTATAAAAGTGAAACCAAGTGCAATCAAATAGGTTGGGACACTGTCGTGCCCCAACCCTATTAAAATCCCAATTGCTGTGCCTAATGCAGCAACCTGAGCCAATGCCAAATCCACAAAAATTACACCGCGTGAAACTACATGTAAACCAAGATAAACATGAATTCCTGTTAATACAAATGTAGCCAACAATGGCCATAAGATTAAATCGAAATATCCTAACATTATTTCTCCAATGCTTCTGTTAGTGCTTTAAGATTGAACTCAAACATTTGTATGTAGGAATCTACTCCAGAAATAGCTCCAACTGATTGTGCTATTTTTACAACATTTACACCTGTTTTAAGGTTTAAAAAATCAGGAGCTTTGTTGCTAAAATAAGGTTCCATTGCCATTACTTTAACATTGTCAGATTGGATAATCCTAATCAGTTTATCCAAATGTGTAGGAGTAGGTGTTATCCCTGGTTTCGGCTCCACAAATTGCACTACTTCTAGACCAAATCTTTCGCTAAAATATGGCCAAGAATTGTGATAGAATATCACTTTTTTGCCAACTAGATTTTTGAATTCTACTTCCCATTTTTTCATTAATTGATTTACATCATTAGTAAACTTTAGCAATTGAGATGTAAAATATTCACGACCATCTGGATCGGCTTCAATTAATGCATTTGTAATAGTTTCAGCAATGATTATTCCATTTATTGGATCAAGCCAATAATGTGGATTTCCCTTGCTATGAATATCACCCATGCTCGCATCAATTTTATCGGTTGGAACTTCTAAACGGTTGATATTTTGTGAACAATCTACAATTTGCAATTTATTATTTCGAGATCCATCAATAATTTGTCTGGACCATAAATCCAATTCCATACCAACTTGCAAATAAACATCTGCTCGTCTGACTTTCATCATATACGATGGTAAAACTTCTACATAGTGCGGATCTTGATTCCCTCGTGCAATACTAGTAACTGTTATCCGTTTCCCGCCGATTGTTTTAGCAATATCCTCAAAATCAGTAATTGAAGTTACTACGCGAACCTTACCAAATAAAATTGTACTTACTAATAACATTAAAACTGTTAATTTCTTCATTATATTCTCCTAATCTCGGTTAAAATTGATGGGGTTTATGTGGACCAAGTGCCCAAATAATTTGCCCTAAAATATTTAAATTTGTTTCGCCTCCATGGTTTTCTTGCGAAACCGTTAATCTAAATACTGACGACTCTTCTGCAGGACTAAAACCAAAAAAAGCACCAACAGATTGATGTTTTTCTTCTTCAATATTAAAGAAATATATGCAATCTGTAATTACACCAATATTCCATCTTTTGTTGAATTGGTAATTCATCCACGAATATCCAGCAAGTTTGGATTTATTATCTGGGTTATCAATTGGACTTTTTCTAAATATCTCACCTTGCCATGTTATAGATCTGTAAGTGTCAGGTCTCCATTTGAATTTAAAATCCATTTCAAAAACATGATGCAGATGTGATTCAGAATTTTCAATATCTCGATAATAACCACTACCAATTTCTAAATGAGTAACATCGTTCAAATCAAAGAAATGTGATAATCTAGCAGAAATCGCAGTTGCTGTTTCTTCAGAATGTTCATCCGGATCTTCTTCTTCATCATGGCTATGAGCAGTTCCCATTGCTTTTGTGAAATATCCAGCAGATAGTTTTGAATACCAAGATAATGGAAGTAACCAATTTGATTCCACTCCCAGTGTTCCCCACATTTCGTCCCCTAACATATCTTGCATAGATTTTGGTGCTTCAATAAAAAATAAAGTATGGGCATGTTCTTTATTAATCTTACCAATATCAGGTCTAAATTTGCCGAACCTCATACCAAGATTAAACGGCAAACCTCTTTCAAGTGAAATCACGGCCTCTTCTAAATGAATAGCTTCATGATCTGCGTGTTTGTGTAAAAATACATCAGCTCGAGCAAAAGGGTTTACATAACCCTGAATAGCAAGCTCAACTCCGGATGAAGAAATTCCTCCATCTTGATCAATAATTAAATCTCCAATGGCACTAATGTCAGGATTGACCGTTGTTTGCGAAAATGCAAAGCCAATCACAAGTAAAGCAAAAAACATAATCTTTTTCATAATTAAAATCCTCTAAAATTTTGTAAAAATAAAAATACAGGTGTTAACCAATAACTTCCTGAAACCAACTTATAGAATCCTTTAAACCGATTTTAAAAAAATAGTAAATCTATTTTTAATGAAATAAATCTATTGCAATAATTTTATATATTGATTAACCAACTAAGTGGTTTATCAAAGGATTCTTATAAGTTTGATATGTGATTCTTTAACTTTGAGGAGGTGCGCGAGACAGATGATTATCAAATTCAACATTGATAATCGTTTCGTCTGAAAAACAATAAAATTGGGAGTAATTATTTTTTGATGTTTCAAAATCTATATTGATATTTTCAGCAGAATAATTTTGGATGACTTGCATCCATTCGCATTTATGATGGTTACCGTGGTCGTGTTTTTCACAATGTTCGTGGCAAATTTCAACACCATTATGATTTTCTGAATCATGTTCATGAAACAGAAAATGCCCTGTTGGTCCGTGAACCAACATTAAAACCGTGATTATTATGAATAATTTTCTAAACATCACCAATAATTTACTACAAAAGAATCATATCAACAAACCAAGCTTGAAGATTGTTTCTGTATATTTTAAACAATTTCATTTGGTATAAATTACAAATTCCTAATAAATTAAACATAGTTTAATATTAACAAGGTTTAATAATATGATTCATAACAACACACTTATTGAAAATATTCGGATATTGACGCAAGTTACTCAAACAATTTGTGAAGAAAATTATCTTGAAAAAGCAACAACAATACCTCTTTCAAGAAATCAGTTTTTTGTTTTAACAATACTGTATATGTCCGGGACCAAAACACTAAGCAAATTGGCTGAAATCTTAAAAATCAGCAATGCTGCCGCAGGGAAAAACATAGAAAAACTTCTTTCTCATCAATTGATAGAAAGAAAAAATCCTGTAGATGATAGACGGACATTAAACATTACAATACTTTCAAAGGGTAAAAGAATTGTAGAAAAATATCAAGATGTAAAAGAATCCTACCAGAATTCTACACTTTTGGCATTTAGTGACGATGAAAAAAAACTATTTACACAATTAATACGCAAATATATTCGCAACAGCATTCACCCCGAAGAGAACCTTGATTTAATTTGTTTATTATGTAATGGGACTTGCGGCGAAGAATGTGTAATTAAAAGCTGTAAGGGATTATGCTCTCGGCATCCACAAAGAGAGGATGAAGAAGCTAAATAAACTTTTGGGCTAATAAAAATATTACGGAGAAATAATTTGCAATCACGACGAGATTTTTTAAAAACACTAACTTCTGCTTTAGGGGCTGGTGCTGGTATTCTGTCAGCTTCTGAAAAAAATAAACTTGACAATAATAGGTTTGGAGTATTGTCAGATTTAACACTTTGTGTAGGATGCCGAAAATGTGAGTGGGCATGTAACGAAGCAAATGAATTGCCGAATGAATCCATTGACAAATTCGACGATACATCTGTATTCCAAAACTTTCGCAGACCAAGTTCAACTCAATTTACGGTTGTTAATCGGTTTCAGGAAAAAGGACTAAACAAAACTCCATTAGATGTTAAGGTGCAGTGTATGCACTGTGAACATCCAGCGTGTGTTTCTGCTTGTATCGTTGGAGCATTACAGAAAACATCTTTTGGTGCTGTTACTTACGATGATTGGAAATGCATAGGTTGTCGCTATTGTATGGTTGCGTGTCCTTTCCAAGTTCCAGCGTATGAATATGAAAATACCTTAACGCCAAAAGTAATGAAATGTGATATGTGTTTTGAAAAGGTTCAAAAACATGGGCAACTGCCCGCGTGTGTTGAAATTTGTCCAAGAGAAGCCATTGTTTTTGGCAAAAGAAGTGAGTTGTTACAAATTGCCAAAGACAGAATTAACAAAAATCCCGAACGCTATATTGACCACATTTATGGTGAATATGAAGTTGGAGGAACATCTTGGATATATCTTTCAAATGTGCCATTTTCTGAAGTTGGTTTTCCAAAATTGCCACACAAAGCCCCTCCAGAACTTACAGAATCCATTCAGCATGGAATCTTTAAGGGATTTAGCGGCCCCATCCTTTTATTCGGTTTGATTGGAATTTTGATGCGTGCAAACAGAAAGGGAAAAGACATTGAGCAATAACACATCTATTATTCAACGCCAAAAGTTTCTTTCAAAAGGAACATGGGTGTTAATTGTTTTGGCAGGCTTTGGACTAACTATTGCTCTTATTAGGTTTGTGTTCGGTTTGGATGTAACTACAAATCTAAACGACCAGTATCCGTGGGGACTATGGATAGCCATTGATGTTGCAACGGGAGTTGCCCTGGCTGCGGGAGGATTTACAACAGCATTTTTAGTTTATGTCCTTAATGTAAAAAAATTCCATTTTGTGGTGCGTCCTGCGTTATTAACAGCGATGTTGGGTTATACTTTTGTTGCACTTGGATTATTGGTTGATTTGGGACGATACTATAATGTTTGGCATCCTATTTTACCATCTATGTGGCAGGGAAATTCAGCACTGTTTGAAGTTGGTATGTGTGTTATGACTTATCTAACTGTTCTGTATATAGAATTTATTCCGATTGTATTTGAACGATATAAAAACAGAGTAAATCTCCCCGGTATATTCTCGCGATTTAATAGTTTCTTAGAGCGGAAGATAAAACTGATTGATAAAATACTCTCAAAAACGATGTGGTTTTTCATTATTATGGGTGTCGTATTGTCGTGTATGCATCAATCTTCACTTGGAACGATGATGGCAATTGCAACAACTAAGCTACATCCGTTGTGGCATACGCCAATTTTACCACTATTATTTTTACTATCTGCTTTTTCTGTTGGATTTCCAATGGTGATTGTAGAATCAATGATTTCTTCGCGTAGCTTTAAGCTCAAGTCAGAGACTAATCAATTAGCAGATCTTGCAAAGTATGTGCCATTTTTATTATGGATTTATTTTTCAGCAAAAATACTGGACTTAATCAATAGAGATGCCTATATGTATTTGTTAGATGGTTCTTTAGAATGTTGGGCATTTTGGTTTGAAATGATTGTCGGCGTCATTTTCCCTATTATAATTTTTACTCGCAGGCGTTTAAGAACACGAGATGGATATTTGTTTGCCGGAGCATTAATGACCGTTTTTGGGGTGGCAATTAATCGGTATAATGGGGGGGGGGGGGGGGGGGGGGGGGGGGGGGGGGGGGGGGGGGGGGGGGGGGGGG
>JACNLC010000025.1 GCA_014381725.1 Fidelibacterota bacterium
ATAAAATCCGGGCGGGGAAGTTACGATAAATACGGCCATATTTGTTTGTAATTAAATAATAGAAGGTTTTGAGAACCCTTCTATTAATCATTTTTTCTTTGGAGCTGTAAATGTTTTCTTAATTTCTAATTTCTTTTTAACTAAGTGCAAATTGATACTTTTTTGTGGAGTGTCTTGTGTTAACATTATTATCCATTCTTTTTCACCCGGCAATCTTCTTTTAGGAAGCCATTTTGAATCAATTTTTATAGAATAGATATCTGGTAGAAGATCGGGCACCTCATAATATCCAACTTTGTTAGTAAAAGCCTCCCATTCTTTTCCTTTTTGGTCTTGGATTATTAATCTAATTGTGGAAATACCTTTTTCATTAGAATCAAACTTAGAGTTTGTGTTGGAATCGTAATAAATATAACCATTGATTGAACTAACCGAGGTTGCGGGAATTTGAAGAAATATAACCGATCCCTTGCGAATTGATATAAATTCAGGCATTTCCTTTGAAAGACTCAGGTAAGCAGGCAACGTAGCCAAATCAACTGAAAAAGGATATTCACCTGGATCTAAGGGTGGAAACTCAAATTTACCATCTCCATCACTAATGACATTTTCATTTTCTAGAAAAAGCATAATTTGAGGAACGCCATGTTCATCTATATCTCTGATATTATTTCCGTTTTTATCAATAAATACTTCTCCATGAATTTGGCCTTTGGTCTTAATAAATGTTACCGGTATATAGAAACGGGATGCTTTTCCAAGTGAGAAGGAGACTAAAATACTCCAATCACTAAATAAACCTGTATCTTCATAAGATTGCTTACTAATATTTAAATTTACATTAATATTTTGTCCGAAAGGACTAATGCCAAAGTTTGACCGAATACCCATAGTTGATATTTTATTAGAAACATAACCAAGATCTTTACTACCAGACCAAACTTTCCCTCTAGATATAAAAAAACCAAGTGGTAATTTCCTAATAGTAAAATTCATATCTATACTGCTGATATAACCAATTGGATTTGAATCATTGCGAATAAACCTCTGATCTAGTTTAATGCGTGAGTGCTCAAAATAGGAAATCCATTCAGCCCGAAGTTCATTAATTTTTTGTTGTTCATCATTAATTGGATTGAATTTATCATCTAATTTAAGGTACAAAGTCGGCATACCATATTTAAGTTGTTTTTGGATTTGAAGATCTATTGAACTTGATTTGCCTTCTAATCCGGAGGAGTATAAATCGCTACGAAAATCAAAACCAAGATTTAACGACGGTAAGTTTTTATAATGAAGCAGTGAACGTGTTTTAATACTATTAACGAAAACCGAAGAATCGCTTATTGCCGTGGACAAACTCTGATTATATACATGATAATTCCCCCATAAATAAAGATAGGGCTTGGGTTTCCAACTTGAGGAAATAACAGTTCCATATCTACCTCTATCCGTACCGGTATATGATTTACTCCCACTGTAAATACGACCTAATAATGGCATTGTATAGATTGTTGATATTGCACGTAGTTGCAATGTACTACCGATAGATTTATCACCATCATTCAATTGACTTATTCCTGCTAATGCTCCGAATGAACGATTTTTCTTGGTATCATAAACTCCCTCCATTGTCATTAAATGCGATTCCATTTTACCTATATAAAATGAGGATAAATCAAGTTGCTCTGAAGCCTGATAATGAGCTAATGCAGATGTAATGTAATTTTCCGTATTAAATTTCTTACCGCGAAATATAGATAAGTCAACAATATCAAATTTATATCCTACCCGTATACCGCGCCCTAACTCTCCCGTAGTGTTAAAATCAACCAGAGCTAATTCACTTGTACTATTCATTAATGGATTAGACTCCAGCAAAACGTCACCAAACAAAAAATACCAATTATTATATGCAAAATCTAATTTAAAGCGTTCTGTATTCGTTTCTGGAGATTGGTCAAGGGGAGTAGATTGGAGTGTTTGTGTTAGCTCTAATTGAGTTGAATAATCACCTAAATCAACGGATTGTGTATTTGCAAATAGTTGAATTTCAGGATATTTTCCTTCTTCTATATTCTTGATTGCAAATCCAACATTGATGGGGATCCGGGGATAAGTAAAGATAACTTCTTTTGGTTTTGGTGGACGCAATATGTGAATCGCGGTGCTGTGTTTCCTTGTAATATCTTTTCCTTCTCTCATTGCAGCCGAGGAGTTAACCTTCAACGTTATCTCTGCTTTCGTTTCAGGCACGGCGGTTTCAGGGACTTTGAATAACATTTCAATTATTGCCTTCTCTTTCGGCGATAATCCAATACTATCGGCTAATTGAATTAATTTCCAAGCCGTGGGTAGTTCTACTTCTAAAAGTAATGTATCTTCAATATTACCATTATTTTGAATTACAAAACTCTGCGATTCAACATTTCCCCGTGTAACTTTTTTCTCATCTGTAAAGGAGATTAACCTGACAGCGGGTTTGGAGTAGATTTCCATCCCTGAAAAGGAGGTATCTGCCTGAAACCCCCATTTTGTAATAAGACCGATCCTAAAAGTGGTATCTGCCCTTGCAGAGGGGGGGACAAAAAATGATGTTCTGACTTTTTCTTTCGCTTGAGGGGCAATTACTAGTGGATGTTTGAAGGATATGATTTCCCAGCCTTCCGGGAGAATAGGTTCAAAACCTACAGTCTGCTCAACCCAAGAATTGTTTTTAATAAGAAAAACATAGGTGGGAAATGAGTTTGGATTTAACTTTCTTTTCGGCGGTGGCTTGACAGTAATATCAGGACCTTCAATTTCCCCTATCGGAGCTATTATTACCACTTTTTCTTTTATAACCCGAGGATACATTTCGAAATAGTTGAGTAAACGTCCCATAATGGAATCGCGATCTGTTTCCTGATAAACGGTTTCAAACGGGAAGGATAGAAACACTGTCCGGCCTTTTCGATCAGTGGAAAGCAAATTCCCTTCGTATTGACTCTTACCTCTACCTACATAACCAACATAAAATATAGCAGCCATCCCAATACCATTCTGATATTCTATACCATCCTTCCCATCAAAAACAGAACGAATAACATCAGGATAATCTTCCTGATAAGTTCCATGCGTACCATCATCAATGCTTATTACTAAATTTTCGAAGATTGAATTTGATAATCCAAAAGCCCTGTTTGTATCCGCATTATCCAGGACATATTCTGCATGAAGAGTATAGTGGATAAATTCCTTGTCTTGCTCATCTCCCTTAAAATCTAAATCATATGCAATTTCTGAACCCGATATAAATAAATTACCACCTGAAGATAGGTAACTATTAATGTACTCCTGTTCTAATTTAGCGACGGATTCATCAGCAGAAGATTCATCTCCCGCCATCCAAAAAACCGCATTATAATTTGTTAACTCAACTAACCCTTGAATTATGGCTTCATTCGAACAGGTTTCAAAATCAATCCCCTGCTTAAATAAAGCGTTACCATAACTAGTAGCAAAATCATGGCTGGCTTTTTTCCAACTACCCGTAGTACGATCAAAACCATCGACAATGATTGCCTGTCCTGTAGCAGCACCTACCTGAAATGCCCCGTAGACATCCGATACAAGACTTTCATTCTCAAGTCGAGTTGTATCCACAAGCGCAGCTCTTATAAAAATGAGTTTTTCTATCAGAAGTGAATATGGTATTGCTGCCCGTCCACCAAGAAATAAGAACTGCTTCAGGTCTCTCCATTTGATGTTGTCACCGGAGTATTGAAGTCTAAGACCCAAGTTCATTTGCAGGTCAGTGGTGTCCCAACTGACAATCAGACTGTCCTCTTTCCAAAAAACCGCTATTAATTCCGGTGTAGCCAAAGAAGTATCTATTTTCACTTCCTCAAGTGGAGATTCGATAATTAAGTATGGGAGTGTTAGTTTTTTTGCCTCCATAAGATCGTATTCCAGAATATCCTCCCTTTCTATTTTCACAGATGGAGAAACAGCAAAGTATTCTAATACGCGCTTAACTAATAGATATTGATTGTCCTCACTATAAACCGTCTCCAAAGGAAACGCCATGAAAAAAACTCTGGAAGTTGTATCATCAATGGAAACCTCGTTAGCAACCGCCGCCACTTGATCAGTCTCACCATAGTTAAGGACCGCTATCCCGGCGGCTACTTGAAGTACATCCGGTGAATCCTCTTGATATCTGCCATGAGATCCGTCATCAAAATCAATCTGTATACCGTCCATGAAAGCACCGCTAATTCCCTTGGCAGACTGCTGACGAGCGTTATCTCTAACATATTCTGCTCCAAGAATTTCCGCAAGAAAAGTTCTATCAGCAGTGCTTCCCTTCCGCCCAAGATCATACGCAACCTCAGAACCTGATATAAAGATATTGCCGCCTTTCAGCAAATAAGCCCACACCGCTTCTTGCTCCATGGAGCTAAAGCTTTCATCAGCAGTAGATTCATCTCCCGCCAACCAAAAAACCGCTTTATAATTTGTTAACTCAACTAACCCTTGAATCAGGGCTTCATTCGAACAGGTTTCAAAACCAATACCCTGCTTAAATAAAGCGGTGCCGTAACTAGTAGCAAAATCATGGCTGGCTTTTTTCCAACTACCCGAGGTACGATCAAAACCGTCCACGATTAGGATTTTACTATTATCAATTTCATCATAATGAACACTATATATATCCGAAGAAATGCTCTCAACAAATGAATCAGTCGTATCTACAGACACTAGTTTTATATACAATGGGTTAGGGATTAAATCTTTATATGCAACATTAAATATTCCCTGTTCATTCCTGGAGACTTCATAAGGATTCCATTCTTGTTTATCTTTTGAAAAATACATCCGCGTGTAAACATTATTATGTCCTTGCCAGCGAACATGTAAACTGTCTTTTTCATGGGTGGCATATATAAAAGCGGGGGCTGGCAACTCTGGATTTGTTATATAAGAAATCGTTTCCGGAGAACGGATAATAATTTTATTACCTGGAGTAATATTCAACAGATAACTAAAATTATTAAGCTGAATCAATTCATTAAGTGTAACGTCATACAATGCCATTATTGATTCAAGAGAATCGCCTTCTTCTATGTGATGAACAATAGACTGGAGTTTCGGAACGGCAAAATCGGGGGAATCATCTGTTATTTCATCTTGGGGAAATACGGTACAAATAAACAAGGTTAATAAAATTCCACGAATTATCGGATTGGACATATGGGGAAAAAATATTAGTGTAGTTTTAGATCGTCTAATATTGGTTTTGGGTTCTTTTTGATAATATGTATTTCTTCAGTTTCCAATATGAAAACAACTTCCAATCTGTAATTAGCAGGAGGATTATTCCAGCCAAGTTTCAAGCGAAAATCAATATCAACGCTACCGGAACCTTTGCCAGTAGAAATTTTGCTTTTTTGTAAGCTGACAGGCCTATATAAGCTTTCAGAAGCACTGCTTAATTTCCACAGTAAATCATGATGCGGTTTATTTAAGTTAATCGGTGAAAAATATGGCTGGTCGGTTAATATGAATATATTATATTTTGAATTGGATGGATTATTTACGTTAACTGTTATTTCAGACACTGAAGATCTGTTATTAGACTCAATGAATCCTCTATCAAGATCAATGGCAGTTGGAACAGGGAAAAATAAAACAAAGCGATTAAGTTGAATTTGCCCTATTAAATAATATGGCAGTATAATTGCAATTAAAAAATTGAACAATTTTCTCTTATTCATTTTGGGCTCTTTTTAAACTCGCTAGATTTTTTCGGAGGGTTCTTAGTTTTACTCTCCATTTTAGATTTTGGCGTGATAAATTGAACATAGTTTCTCTCAATTTTGAACTCAGGTCGAAATCCCCACATACCGGGCGGTGTATTTTTCCAATCTAACTTTAAGCGGTAATCCAACTTAATTTTTAAATCTTTAACTCCGGCTTCTCCCTGCAGAACCACTTCCGGTTTATTGGAAATTGATTGAAACGATTTCGCACCTGATCTCCATTGAAATTTTTGAACAGGTTTATATTTCCCGAATGATTTATACAGGTTCATCTGATTTGTAAAAATAACTACTTTCCATGGTACATTACTGCTTACTGAAAGCGTCACTGCATCATTTATTCCTATATTATTCGCTTCATAATCACTTGCGTTGATTGGCGGAAAAGATTTTGTGTTTTCAATAAATAGTTTTTGTACTGGCAACAATGAAAATTCCAAAGATAACGATTGGGTGTTTTGATTGTATGTAAAATTATAGATAAAGAATAAAAAGACGATGGATAGTCCTGGAATTTTCACCAATTTTCTGTGACCCATGTTATCAACTATTCTTTTTCTGCCGGTATTTCAAAAAAAGCTTCTCCGGCTATTAAATAATCACCCCCATAGTCTAACACCGCCAAGGCGGAATATTCCCCCGCCGCCAAGATTTTGGTCACTTTCGTATTTATTATCATAATGCCACCAGGGTAAACTTTATGTTTTGTGATGTTTATCTTTTCTACTGTTTCTCCCATATCATCTCTGATATCCACATATCCACTGCAATATAAAATAAGATCACCGCTATTCTTAAAAGTTGATTTTATTGTAACTACAGCTTCCGCAGTGTTATTTACAATCTCTACTTCTGTAATCTCACCCTCTTTAGCCGCATCACCGCCTACTCTTGCTTTCAATTTAACCGCATATCTGATATTGGTAAATATACTGAATGAGGTGGCTCCCTCCTCAGACCGGGATAATAAATTGGGCTTTTCTAAAGATTCTACGTATATATTTGACCAATAATCACCGGGTTGGACGTTTTCTGGTACTTTAACCGAAAATCTGATTGTATTATCTGCACCCGAAGCTACTTCAGTTCTTTTAGGTGCAATATCTATCCAGCCTGCCATACCCCTAGATAAAATACCCGGTTCCATCTCTTTTCGACTTCCGTCCTCATTATGTTTGATATCTTTAATATAAATTTTCAACGCTACAGATGCATTACCGGTATTACGAATTTTAAATGAATAAGACATGGTATCATTAGGTGCAATTTTTAAATCAAAACCCATGGGAATAACGGACCAGCTTACCTGAGATAATAAAATATGTGTAAAAATAATTGTCAGGATGAATATTTTCATCAGTCTAAATTTAATATTTTCAAGATGCTTTTTCATTTCATGCTCCTTATTAATACGTTATCTTTAGATAAATTTACTAAAAAAAAAGCGGAGTTTCAAGCTCCGCTTTTTTTACTAAAATGACCATCTATTCTTGTGAAAGAGTCAATGTCATTGTTATGGCATAAGCCCCCGGAATATCAGTCATATGATCGAGCATGATTCGATTATCAATATTGAAGTTCTGATTTTCAATTCCATTAGGAAGCCCAGTATTGGACGCTAAAATAGTTTGATCTGAACTGGTAAGCAGTTTATAAGCAGTAAAAGTATTCACTACTTTTAAACTATCATCGTGTCCTGCAGCATCATCCGTTATTTGGATTAAAAAATCAGAATTTGCCGTAACTGAGTTTTTATTTCCTTGGGTGGGATATTGTCCCGGAAGTGTCCAAGAACCAATTTTCGCTGCGATTGAAAGTGTGTCGTTCGAGTCCAAATCAGAACAAACCTGAATATCTAGAACGTCGATATATCCTGTTTCTAACATTGCGTAAGTAACATTTGCCAAATTGGTTGTTTGAGAGGTCGCGGTAAACGTCCAACTTGCAATAAATGGAATTGTTCCACCTACAGGCTCATCTGGAGGACTTGCACCACCATCAGCACCATAAGCGAATGCTCCCATTAATGCGATGAGTGAAATGACTTTTATTGTTTTCATGGTCTGTCTCCTTTTTTTTCGTTCTGTGAAATTTATTTTCATCTCGCTTTAACTGTTTCAATTACTATACCAAAGCCGATAAAGGGATAAGAATATTTTCTTTTTACCGACGGGAAATATATTTTTATTTTTTTAAATAATTCTTAAAATGACGCGAGCAGTAATTTAGTGTGCACATAATTTCGGCATACTGCACATAATATCGTTATTTAATGATGTAAAAAAGATGGTGTCATTTCGAACGGAGAGAGAAATCTACTCTATTTTGTGTGTGGAGTTAAGACAGGTGCACAATACAGACGTATACGGATTGAAAATGTAGATCCTTCACTCCATTCAGGATGACAATCATGGTTGTTGGGGTGTTTTGATTCCCCGATAAATCGGGATTTGCCCGTCTGTGCCGGGCAGGCTCCAACTCCGTTCGTCAGAAAGACGCTATAATTTAGGTAATTAATAAAGATGGTGTCATTTCGAACGGAGAGAGAAATCTACTCTATTGGCGGTATCCTGATTTTTGTGTAAACGGCATTTTCATTTTATTCTAAGTGAGCCATTCTTTTTTCAAACATGATTGAGAATTGGTTCATG
>JACNLC010000019.1 GCA_014381725.1 Fidelibacterota bacterium
ATTTTCCGAAAGCGAACTTGATGCTGAACCGCAAATCTTTGTTTCTGAGCAGATTCGGAAATATGGGGATGGTCCCGACCACTATTACCTAAAAGTTGAGTTGCAAGATCAAAATCACAATGTTATCACATCTTGGGATAGTGGCGATCAAAATCTAAATAGCGACGAATGGGAAATGGTATCTCACGAATTTACAAATTATGGAAGCGGACTCCGTTACATCTATTTTGAGGAAGGTGTGAAAGGCGCAGAGAGTTCATTTCAATTTACTGGCACACAATTAGACGGTGCGTGGTGCGGAATAACTGCACAGGAATTTGATTTTGATGATGGCTTGCGTGTGCATTTGGAAGGTCAAACAGACAGCACATTTACAGAATATGTTTTTGACAACGAATATTACACACAAGATACATTGCATCTTGTTTTGAATAACAGTTTTCAAGACCAAGTTTTGATTGATGAAATTTATTTTTCAGAACCGTATGATCCTACGAATGAGCATCCGTGGTTTGAAGCAATTGAATTGCCACCGGCAGGAACAGTAATTGATGCTGGAGATGAAGTTCCAATTACGATTGTTAGTCGCCCGTGTTCACAAATTGACGAAACAGCGGAACTGAATTTTAAATATTGGTGCAATGGTCATTTATATTTCAATCGTTTGTGGGTGAAACACAACACTTTGGAAGATGCCGGATATCCACCAAACGGGAATGAATTGTTTGTCTCATTTGAATCTGATATCACAAATCACGACGGATATTTTGACTCAACTGCCGTTATTTTGATGAGCGAAATTCCAATTTATTTTCGCAATGATGCCGAAACAATGCAATATCCGATTGTGATTCAGGATTTTACTTTTGGTGAAGAAAGCGTATTTTGTGCTTATGGACAATCACTTCCATTGATTTTAAATTATGGTGAGGAAGCGGAATTCACAGCGTCATTTACGCCACACTCAACTGGTGATTATTTTGACGATATAAATGTCGTTTGGTCAGTTTTTCAATGTGATACATTTACTAGTATTTTACATTTGACAGGAAGTGCTTACGAAGCCGATTTCCCAATATCACCATCGAATTTGGTAGCAACGGCAATTTCGACGAGTCAGATTGATTTGGAATGGCAGGATAATTCGACAAATGAAAATAATTTTATTGTACAATATCGGTTTGGAACGGAAGGTTTTTTTGATGCTGTCGATACTCTTGATGCGAATGTTACTACTTATTCTCACACAAATTTACCAGCCAACACAACTTATTATTATCGCGTGGTTTCCATTAATGAGATAGGTCCGTCAAACCCATCAAATTTGGTTTCGGCAACGACACTTCGCGAAGGTCCGGAGATTGTGGAAAATTTCACTGCTACGCCGGCAGATTCTTCCATTACCCTAAATTGGAATGCGAGACCAATATCTGAAAATGTAGATTATTATGCGCTTTATCGAAGCGAAGAATATAATTTTTCGCCTGATTCTTTGAGTGAAGCACTCACGACAACTCCTGATACAACTTTTGTGGATGAGAATCTCACGCTTGGAAAAATGTATTATTATCGTGTGAGTGCTGTGGATTTCGATGGGAACGAAGGAAGTTACACTGAAATTGTAAATTCAAAAACAATTTTTACAGATGAAGATGCACCTGGGAATATTATCGATTTAACCACCGAATCCCACGATGGATACATCACTTTGAATTGGACAAATCCCGCCGATGCCGACTTTGCAGGAGTGCGAATTTGTATGAGTGATGTAACTTATCCGGCAACTCCAACAGACGGAACTTATCTCGGCTCGCAAATGGGAACTCCGGAAAATGAATCTGTATTTTATGCAGAAGTTGATACAAATGGGGTGAATTATTATTTCACATTATTTGCGTTTGATGGTGTGCCAAATTATTCAAGCGGTGAAAATACTTCCAATATGGCATTGGATTTAGATGCACCATCACTGGCAAGTAATGTTTCGGTGCAAGCAGGAAATGGTGAAAATTATCTTTATTGGACAACTCCATCAAACGATGATTTTGCGGGAACAATTGTGCGTTGTGCAACAGATACTTTCCCAGAATATACAACTGGTGATTTACTCGTTGATGATGATTCAACAGAAAACGAAACTGCTGTTGAATTTGTTCATCAGTCACTAAGCAACGGCACAACTTACTATTATTCTGTTTTCACTTATGACGATAACAGCAACTATTCTGATGCTGTAGAAATTAGTGCGATGCCAGATGATATGATTTCTTCTCCGCCCACAAACTTAACCGCAAATGCTGGGACTGGACAAGTTGCGCTTTCTTGGACAGCATCTGACGGCGAGATGATTGACGGCTACACAGTGTATCGTAGCATAACAAATGGTTTTATTCCAAGTTCAGCCGACTCAATCGGTATGGCATTTATGGATGCAACTAATTTTACAGATTCTGATGTTACAAATGGGACAACCTATTTTTACCGTGTTGCAGTAATTACACCGGGATTTGCATCTGGATTTAGCGGACAAGCCGAAGCGCGTCCTTGTGATGAAACTGCACCTTATTATGTCAATGAAATGGGATACGAAAATAATGAAATGATTGATCTTGATGAAGAACTTTATCTTTGGTTTAGTGAACCACTTCAATCATTTGATGAAAACAATTTCTCATTAACAGATGATAACGGCACGGATATTCAATACAGAATGGAAAGTGACGAAAACAATCAAGGGCATTGGATTACACCGATTGAGACTTTTTGGCCGACTGGAAATGGAATGCACCTAGAAGTCAATAATTACTATGATTTATGTGACAATTCAGGTGATTTTTGGACAATTACACTAAACACACCTGAATTTCAATCTCCATCAGAAGTTTGGTTTTGGGCAATTGGAACTGACATAGGTGTAGAAGTTGGCTGGGCATTATCACCCTCGGCACAACTCCCAGAAACTTACAAAATTTATCGCAGATTATCCGGAGGTGAAGATGGTTTTGAAGTAATCGCAGAAATTGGACACTATGAAGATTATCGTGAAGACGGTTATATTTATGAAGATTTTGATGTAATAAATAACACATTTTACGATTACTATGTTACTGTTGTAAACGAAAATGGAATTGAATCTCCAAACAAAAGAGATGCCGAACCTGGCAGCGAAAACGGTTCCGATTATGAAACGACTTTTCCGGGGATAACCGAAGATGTAGTTGCCGAAGGTTTTACAGATGATAATCTAATGATTTGGTTGCAGATGCCGGAAACAATGAGTCAAAAATCATTTACAGATAATTTTAGTGCAATGGTTATGGCACATCCATACACAAATAGTGGTGAAGGTGGAGATTGGGACCCAGAAGATTTTATGCACATTCCAATATCAAATGGCGATCGGCTTTATATTCCTGTGAAAATTACTGCTTCTTTACGATGTACTAACAAAGGCATAGGTGGCAATATCGCGGTCGGTATCAATCCGATTGGTGATTACGGTGAACTTTACAATATCGGTGAAGTGAAATATGAACCTGGATACAAACTTGCCAATGAACCGCCTGCTTCGTGGATGGTTATGCTGAGTGAATGGATAAACGGTTACACACCTCCGGTAGGACCTGTTATCGGAACATCTGTTCAGATTATGGATGAGTTTGAAGATTGGTTCGTCACAGGGCAATTGTGGAATATTGATGCATCTAAGATTTATTGGGATGAGATGCTTTTTGGTGCAGACCTCATTAATCACGAATACAAATCTATGGGATTAGTAATTGATGACATTTCATATCGTATTGATGATAGAGTTGACTTTTTCGGAGAGTATAATTGGTGGGCAAATCCAAATTTTATGGTTCATATCAGTATTGATTATAATATTTACGAATATTCTTTTAATGTTGACGAGATGATGTTGATGGGCGTTGCGAAAGATAAAAATGCACACGGCATCACGAAACATAATCTTAAAGGGTTATGGAAAAGTATGAAAAAAGAAGAGGCAAGTTTCGGTATAGAGTCTGGAGATTATTTTAAACTTTGCACATCTCTATTAACCAATTCACTTGTTGAAGCAATGGACCAAGATATAGTTGGGAGTTTCACACGCGATTTTCAATTTACACTTGGAGATGGGCAAATGAGTGATTTGGGGTCTGAAGGGTTTGCAAATATTGGTGAAGACGGAGTTGTTATGATTTCAGACCCACCACTCGAAGATATGGATTTACACGGTAATGGTGAATCTTTGTGGGACTTTGCCGAAGATCACGGGCATAGTGGTAGTATCGGTGCACAAGGTTCAGCAATAACTGAAGTTGATTTATCCAGTTCCAGTGGAGGAATCAGCGGAAACTCGCTTGGTTATTCACAAGAACAGTGGGATGATGTGGATTATGTTGCTGTTAAGTTTTTTGGATTTTCAAATGTCGTTGATGCGAATACACGGATTGATGATGAAATTGTAGAATTACATTTTGATAATAACTTGGCTACTACACATATTGAACAAGCAACTTATGCTCCGCCAGTAGATGTATATGCTGCATATCAATTAATTGGTGATATTGATGCAGGAAGCAATTTTGAAGCATTAAAAGGAATCGGTGGATATTTTCATTCAAAAACTATTTTACCAAGAGAATTTCTCCCAGATGACAAAGATGAATATTTTCACATCTACTGTAATATTCAAGATGGAAAAGAATTGCTTGTTGCCAAATGGGATATGCGGTTTATCGGTGTGGAGCATTCTGACATCAATGGAGATTATCTCTTTTCTCAAGATGAAGAAACACCAATTGCAGATTCAACTTTCGCTTCCAAATTCTTCGCCTGGGGAGATTACAACAACGACGGGCTTTGGGATTTGCTCGTTCACGAACCCGATGGACAAAATTACAAAATAAAACTCTATGACCGCATTCAAGGATTTGCTGATGTAACAAATTCTGTTGGACTCGGTGATGTTTGTTGGAGTGGTGCTAATGATGGCAATGTCGGCAATGCAACTTGGGCTGATTTTGATAATGACAATGACCAAGATTTGTTCATCATTGGAGTTGGACTATTTGAAAACGAAAGTAGTAATTTTACTGATATTACTAATAGCGCAATGAGTGGTGACTTAAAAAATGGAAAATTTGCCGAATGGGCAGATTACGATGGAGATGGTGATTTAGATTTGGCTAAAATTACTCAAAGTGGAAAGGCTCAACTATTACTCAATAATGATGGTGTTTTTGAATTGGATACGACGAATAATGAGATATTAGATATGGTTGAATCGGCGACTGCGACTTGTTTATCTTGGGTGGATGTTGAAAACGATGGTGATTTGGATTTATACATCGGCACAAATTCAAACAATGAGAATAATTATCTGTTTTTGATGGAAGAAATTGGCTTCATTCAGTTTACGAATATGCATATGTACAATGTTCAAGGTAATTTTGATACCAATAATGCCATTTGGATTGATTATGACAATGATGCAGACCAAGATTTATATTTGGCAAATAATGGTGCTTGTAGACTTTTTCAAAACAATTCAGATACATTGGGTGTTCAATTTAATGAAATACAGGATGAACTTTTTTGGGATCAGGCTGATTACAATTATTTGCGTTTGCACAGAGATGCAACATTTGGTGACTTTGACAGCGACGGAGATTTGGATACTTATCTTTTAGGCGCATCACCTGATTCTGGTGAAGGTCAAAACAAATTATTTCTTAATTCAGGAGATAATAACTGGACAGAACTTGGTATTCAACCGCCGATTTCAACTGGGGACTTCAAAACAAAGATTGCGGCGTGGGTAGATTACAACAATATGCACGGTTTGGATTTATTTATAACTGATAATGAGTTGGGTAATGTTGCTTACACAAACACGCAAGAAAATACACGATTGTTAAAAGTTCAGTGCGTGCCGATTTCTGGAGCAAAGTTTGCACCGGGAGCCAAAGTGAGACTTTATGATATGAGTGAAAATTTGCTTGCATCACGAGTTATTGGTTTGGGAACTGGCGGATTTTCTCAAGAAGCACCCGAAGCACTTTTTGGTGTTGAATTGAACGCAGAATACAAAGTAGAAGTTGAATTTCCAAGTGGGAATATCGTAAACTGGGTTGATACTCCTGATTTACTTTCTGGTGTAGAAGGAAGCGGTCAACCATTGGAAGTTTACGAAAGTTGGGATGCCTCTGTTGAGCGACTTTTTGCTTGGGATAATATCGGTTTTATGGGCGAAGGTGCTGGATGTGCTTGGGGAGATTTTGATGGAGACGGCGATTTAGATTTGTTCTTCGGAAATGAAAGTGGACCTGCACAATTGTATCTTGCTGATGGCTCTGATTTGATCGATGGGACAATGGAAGCGAATTTAGGAAATATCATTGGAGTGCAGGGTGTTGCAGTTGCAGATTATGAAAATGATGGTGATTTAGATATTGTTATCACAAGAGGAAGCGTGCTTGGCAGCGGCTTTATCAAAGTTCTCACAAATAACGGCAGTGGCTATTTTTCGGAGCATCAACTCGTGGGAAATCACGCGGAAATGGCTCAATGGGTAGATTTTGATTTGGATGGCGATTTGGATTTATCTGTGGTAGATTTTGATATGCATACTATTTACCGAAATGATGGATTGATTTGGACTCCTGCTTCAGTAAATTTCATTGATTTATTAGGAGGCGAAACACCAATTTGGAATATTGTTTGGAATGATATTAACAACGATCGCTATCCAGATGCACTCATTAATGCAATTGGGATATCTACAATTGCAGTTAACAACAATGGCGAATCATTCATTCGGCAAGATTTGCTGAGCAGTGTTTATGAAAATTGGCGTTCTGGCTGCTTTGGTGATTTCAACAATGACGGCTTTATGGATGTTTATGTTTCGAATAATTATCACGGAACTCCGGTTGGAGCAAATTATGGTTATGTTTTTTGGAATGACAACGGCACATTTTCAAATTCAAACAACACTCAATTCCCTTTTGACGAAACTAACGCATTTAATTTGAACAGTTTTGCAAAAGATTTTGACAACGATGGTGATGTTGATATTTTAGAGATTTCTGATGGGCAACATAATTTTCTTCATAAAAATAATGGAGAAGGTAGTTTTATCCACATCAAAGACCCAGAAGGACCTGGAAGTTATATTTCTCCTTGGAGCGCAAGTGCTGGAGATTTCAATAACGATGGTGATATTGATGTTTTCGTGAGTAATAATAATTCCGTTATTTTGGGAAGTTCAAGATTGATCCAAAATAACACAAATAATGCTGGATGGATTAAAGTGCGTTTAGTGGGAGCAAGTCCAAATCTTTCGGCTGTCGGAAGTATGGTAAGAATCTACGAAGACGGGCATAGTGGTGATGATGATTATCTTGTGGGAATGCGTTACATAAACTCCGGTGAAACAGGCTGGAGCACAAATGCATTAGAAGCAAATTTTGGCGTAGAACCTGGTGATTATGACATTGAAGTTACTTTTCCAAGTGGCTCGGTTGTAACCGAAGACGTTACCATCAGTCGTGGACAAACTGTTGTAATTTACGAAGAACAGGAAACGGATGACGAGACACCTGTAACAGTAGATTCTGTTTCACCGCAAAATAGTGAAGATGATGTTGCAGTAAATTCAATGGTTATTGTTGATTTCAGTAAAACAATTGATGAAAGCACACTGAACGAAGAAACATTTATCTTGAGCATCCCAGATGTTGTTAGGCAAGACAATGAAGATAAAGAATTATTATCCTTATCTTTAGCAAATAGAGAAAACATTGCTCTTCCAAGAAAATCAAATGATAAATTGGCTACTTCTGAAAAGAACACAAAGAGAAATTTGATTAATTGGAATTATGAAGAAGAAGGATTGACATCTTCAAAAGTTTATTCTCGTGGGACTGTTTCTGGTGTTTTGAATTATTATGAAGATCTCAAGCGAATAATTTTCTTTCCGTCTGAAACTTATCCAGAAAACATAGTAATTACAGTAACAATAACTACTGGTTTAATGGATTCTGATGGACTGCATTTAGATGGTAACGGAAACGGCAACGCAGATGGTTCACCAAGTGACGACTATTCCTGGTCATTTAC
>JACNLC010000080.1 GCA_014381725.1 Fidelibacterota bacterium
AATTGTCTGCGTGCCACAAATAAACCGCACAGACGAAAGCCCAAATCCCCATTTTCCCATACCATCTTGTGCGGCTTTGATGAGTTCAGGATGATTAGATAATCCAAGATAATTGTTTGCGCAAAAATTTAACACTGTGTTATCGCCAACACGGATTTCTGCACTCTGTTGTGAGTTGATAATCCGCTCGGATTTATACAAACCTGCCTCTTTGATTGCGGATAATTCTTTGTTTAGTCTGGTTTTCATTTTTTCTCCATTTTAGCCACAGATTACGCGGATTAAACCGATGCTAATTTTGTATTTCTGTGTTCGATTTTGATATTTATTGGCAATATTTCTTTATCATCACCAACGCATTTGAATGTCCCAACTCTCCTGCTTTATGCCAATCTTTGCATCCTCCAGCTTCATCACTACTTAAATATTTCGCAACCCCGCGATTGAAGTAAGCAGACGCATAGTTTGGATTGATTTCTATTACTTTGGTGTAATCGTCTATCGCACCGGAATAATTACCTAAATCATATTTCGCAATCCCGCGATTGTAGTAAGCATCCACATCGTTTGGATCGATTTCAATTACTTTGTTGTAATCTGCTATGGCACCGGAAATATCACCTAATCTCCTT
Organism: Fidelibacterota bacterium; assembly: GCA_014381725.1. Taxonomy (GTDB): domain Bacteria; phylum Fidelibacterota; class Marinisomatia; order SCGC-AAA003-L08; family JACNLC01; genus JACNLC01. Next base: position 633 of record JACNLC010000080.1, read on the forward strand.
TTTGCTATCCCGCGATTGTAGTAAGCACTCACATAGTTTGGATTGATATCAATTGCTTTAGTGTAATCCGCTATCGCACCGGAAATATCACCAAAATTGTATTTCGCATTCCCGCGATTGTAGTAAGCACCTGCATCGTTTGGATTGATTTCAATTACTTTGTTGTAATCGGTTATCGCACCGGAAATATCACCTAATCTCCTTTTTGCTATCCCGCGATTGTAGTAAGTAAGCGTATAGTTTGGATCGATTTCAATTGCTTTGGTCCAATCCGCTATCGCCTGTTCATAATCTTCATTTTCAGCCGCATCGTAAGCACGGTTGAAATACTCTTGTGCTGTTAGTTTTTCTGTTTCTCTTGTGTAAGTTTTTGCAAGTTTAAGTGCTTCTTTTTCGTCTTTCACTTTTGTCAATTCTTCTCGCAGTCTTTTCAACTCTGCAATTACTTTTTCGTGTTCCTCTCGCATCTTTTGTAATTCTTGCGTTTTTTCACGGCTGGCCAGTATTTTATCCAATTTCCTGCGTATGTCATCTTTATCAATTGTGATTGTTGCTTTTAGGTAATATTCTTTTCCGTTCCAAGTTTCTTCAAGAATTTCGGTTTTTGTAATTCCAGCCGAAACAGATTGGATTGTTTCTTTCACTGTCATACCACTTTCAGTATGTTTACCAATTTGGTTTTCCCATTCTTCCATTTCAAACTCGCTCATAATGAAAACGGAAACCTCTTCCAATAGGATCTGTTTGCATTGGTCTAATGCGTTAGCGCGAGATGTTACTTTGCTGTCATAATCACTTGCAATGTATGTGTATTCTCGCACAAATGTTTCTTCTTTAGCAAAAATAAAGCCACCACACATTATTAAGATTGCAATTATTTTTGTTTTCATATTACTATCTCCTTTGTGGCCTTACCACTGTTTATTGTCATGTTAAATATCAAATGGTGCTTTACTACACATTGTAAATTGCTGTTATATTCGGTATTAAATATGTGTTAAATGCTTTTTCAAAATCGTGTTTTGGGTTCCAATTCCAGTCCGTTTTTGCTGATGAGTCATCGCAATCTGCTGGCCAGCTATCCACAATTGCTTGTCGTTTTTCGCTAATTTCTGTACCGATTATCGCATCTGGGAAAAACGAAAGCGTTTTTTCGCGAAGCTCTGTTGCAGTTGGTGCAAATGCACGGATATTGTAAACAGATTGTGTTAGATTTTCTTTGTTAGCACGCATCAAATGGGAAATTGCATCAATTGCATCAGGCATTGTCATAAATGGGATTTGTGTGTCATCACGGACGAAGCAATTATAATTTTCACCTTTCGCGGCTGAGTGTAGCATTTCTGGTGCAAAATCTGATGTCCCGCCTGTCGGGATTGTCATAGCCGAAATTATGCCTGGGAATCGGATCGAGCGAAAATCCACGAAACCGCTCAAATTTTGTGCGGCGAGTCGTTGGTAATTTTTCTCAAAATACGCACCCAGTAATTCTGCATAAATTTTGTTGCAACCATACATTGTTTCTGGTGTGCAGAACTGTGCTTCTGTAATGGCACCTGCGGTTTTTTTTGTTTCTAAATCTGGCAAACCATAAACAGCAATCGAACTTGGGAAGAAAAACGGGATTGCCTTGCCCTGCGAGCGACCTTGTTCAACGGCGAGTGTGAGCAAATTCAGTGTTCCACCAACATTCACATCGTGTGCCGATTGTGGGGAAAATTCTGCTCTCGTCGATAGCAATGCCGCGAGATGGTAAATCGCGGAAATTTCGTATTCACCATTTATTTGTTCCATCAGCGATTTATCAAGCACATTGCCTATGATTGGTTCCATAACTTTATTCGAAATTGATGCATCTAAAGTTTGCAAATCCATCGCGATGATGCTTGAAGTTCCGTTTCTATAAAGGTCAGCGATTAAACCTCGTCCCATTTCGCCGTTTGCACCGGTGATTAAAATTACTTTTTTTCTCATTTATTCCCTACTTTATAAGAAAGATATAAAAATATTACTCCTAAATTTACGATAAATCAACATTTACTAAATATTAATCTTGATATTTCTTTATTCTTGTAAGAAATTTAATAGGCAGTCAGACAGTAATTTTACAATCTATCGGAGCACCAATGGAAATAAATGCACAAAAAATAGTTAGTTGGATAATTTTAGGAATAGGATTTTTTGGGTTTATAATTGCACTTTCGCAAAACGAATTTACAATTGCTATCATTATTTTAATTAGCAGCTTAATATTTTGGATAGGATATTCCTTATTAATGAAAGAAACACACGATTCCAAATTATTCAGTTTAGTAATTGCTGGAGCTGGTCTGTTAGTTAGCTTGGCAATATTCACACATTTTGGAGTTGAGAAGATTTCATTTCCGCAAGGAGCTATTATATTCCATAGTGATGGAATTGCAAAAGCTCTTGCCGTTGTTTTATTTACGCTTATTCCAATTGTAATGTTCAAAGCTACGCTGGGCACAAAATCAATTCCATCTATTCAAAATCATTTTCATACTACACAAGCTCAAGTTACACCAAAGCCTGTTGAAGATAAAATTTATATTGATGACGATGTATGGGAAGAAGCCACCGAAGAAGATTTATTCTCCGGAGAATATATAGAGGAGTAACATTTAGTTGAATTTTATTCTTTTACGGGTGGGATAGATTTTCCGCCCGTTTTATTTTGCATAAATCCCAAAACTGCATGAATTTTTAGAAATATACGGATTGCTGCAACTGGCAAAAACCGATAAAACTTATCGCCAATCTTACCACAGAATTTCAACAAAATTGTTGCAGGCAACAAAAACCCGAGCCAACGAATTTGGTTTTGGAAATACAACGGATGTTTTTTGAAAATTATTGGCAAAACAAAGCGCCCAAATTCTTCCAATCGTTTGCAGTGCGTTTGAAAGTCGGGGTGATTTTCACGCAAAACAGAAACACCACCACAAAATTGCACTTGAGGAAAACTTTCATTAATTCGGAGCATCAAATCTAATTCCTGTCCACCGTATGATTTAAAATTTTCATCGAATACTCCTGATTTTTTCAAAACATCTAGCCGAATCGCTGCATTGGCAAAAAGCACATTTTCTGGTGGAACTAAATCACCATTTTTGAACCGATGCAAACCACGCAATTTACGATTTAGATAATTTTCAAATTTCTTGTCAGAACTTGTATAATTTATCAATCCACAAGCACCAGTTGTTTTTTTGTTTTCGGTAAAAAAATCCAAATATCCCTGAACCCAGTTTTTAGGAAGAACAATATTCGCATTTGTAAAGAGACAATATTCACCTTTTGCTTGAGAGATACCCGAATTTCTTGATGCCGAACGCCCTCGATTATTGTTATGTTGAATGAGTTTAAACTTACTCTCAAATTTGGCAGAGTTCCAAAGGTTTGCAGAGTCATCATTTGAGCCATCATCCACGAAAATAATTTCAAACAAATTTGGATTTGCTATTTGGTTATTCAAAGATTCGATGAGTTTCGGAAAAGATTGTTCTGAATTATAGCCGATGATGATGACAGAGATTTTAAGATTTCCTGTAGAGGTCATAATCCTAAAGTTTCCAATAAAATTTGATCCTGTATTTCCCATACAAAATTTTGCAGTGCAATTTGCTGGTTGTTTTCACGATTGTAATCTTGCTCCAAAAGGTTCGAAACAGTTTCTACAATTTTCGGAAAATCATTTGGTGAAACAACTGCTCCAGATGAATAATTTTCAATCGCCTTTGTCATTTCCGGGAAATCGCTTGCTATAGTTGGAATTCCCGCTAAAAAATATTCATACAATTTATTTGGCAATGCGTGAATATAACTTTTGCTAATCGGCTCAATCAAAGAAAATCCTATATCGGCTTCTACTGTATAGGAAAGCAACTCGAGATATGGAACTGCACCTACAAAAAACACTCTATTTTCGCATTTCTTTTGTTTCGCATAATTTTTGACTTCTTCGGTAAAATCACCTTTACCAATAAACACACAAACGCCATCTGGAAAATGTTCTAATAAATCAACCATTATTTTAAGCCCACGACCATGCTGAATCACCCCTTGATACAAAAACATCTTTTGTTTGTCAGTGATGTCTAGTTGTCTTCGTAGATCAATAGTTGAAAATTTTAACATTTTTGACGGAGGTAAGTTTTTAATTACAATCGGCTCAGGAATTTTTGGATAAATAGATTTTAGATATGTCCCATCACTTTCTGCAGTAACAATAATTGAATTGCATTTCCGAATAAAATACTTTTCAAAGTTAGTCCAAAAAAATTGATAATGTGGTTTGTTAGAAAGCGCCGCAAGTTCCGAATAAATTTCACGAGAATCATAAACGATTCGTGCAGATTGTTGAAATTTAGATGTTGCACCTAATGAAAATAAATCTGCAGAAATCAATGTGTCAAATTTTAAAGTGTGCAATATTTTGACGATACCTTTATGAAATTTCCAATATCTAACCACGCCTTTTTGCCGATTTTGTAAATCAATATGATGAATTATGGCATTGCGATATTTGTTTTTTCCAGTTGGATTTGCATCAATTATAAAAAGTTTAGCACCAGAATCTAAAATACTATTCGCCATATTGACGCATCGTCCATCAGTAAAAAAATCTCCGAGAAATATTATTCCGATAGTTTTATCCATCATTCAGTCCGCGTATTTTTCTAATTTGAGTCAACAATTTATAAATTATTTTAGGATAAGCAAACCAAGTTAGAAGAAAGTGGATAACATTCTTTAGATTAATTGACGATCTAATAAATGCTTTTCTGTAGAATAATCTTGCTTTCTTTAAATTATTTGCTGACTCCCAAAGACGAGCAATCCTGCGATAATGATCTGATAAATACTTTTTGCCAACTGTTGTTTGTATTAATTGTTTATGAGTTTCAACAACAAGTTGGAATGTCTCTGCTTCCTTTGTAGCATTTGCAGAAATTGAATTTTCGTGAACTATCCAATCGGCAAGATATTCATCCACAGTGGAAAATACAGCCCCTTCATTGGCTAAACGAATCAAAAAATCCCATTCGTGGTCAAAAGTATCGTTCATAAATTGTGTAATACAGGTAAATCTTTTGAGATTGATTAACATTGTGTGGAATACTGGACCGGATGAAATTAATAATTCACTCAAACAATTACCGTAATAATTCGACAAATTATGAGGTATCTTTTTCTTCTCTCTGATTTCGTAATAATTACAAAGGACAACATCGATTGATTGATTTGATTGAAATTCAGAAAGTTGTTTTTCGAACTTTTCTATATGAATTGTATCATCTGAATCCAAAAATGTGAGATAATCGCCATCACATAAATTTACTCCATATTTCCTAGCATAATGGCATCCATAATTTTTATCCAATTTATGGTGTTTTAATCGCTCGTCATTGAAATTATCTACAACTATTTTTGTGTCGTCTGTTGACCCATCATCCACGATTATCAATTCCCAATTTTTGTGCGTTTGTTGTACCACACTTTTAATTGATTTTTTGATTGTATGTGCCCTGTTAAAAGTTGGCATTACTATGGAAATTAATGGTTCTTTCATTGAACTTTACGGATTAGAATAATTCCAATTATAGCAAACCACAAAAATACAAATATAGATTGTAAAATTGAAAAGTGAAACAAAATATTTGATATATAAATTAGCATTGCCACTATAAAATATCCGATTATTGACTTCCAGAAAAACGGAATGTGAAATAGTTTGTTTGCTTTAAAATATAGCGGAATTATCATCAATCCAAATGATAGTGCAGTTGCAATTGCTGCACCCATTGCGCCAAATTTTGGAATGAGAAAAATATTAAGTCCGACATTTGAAAATGCACCAAGTCCGCGAAATACTGGTAATAATTTAGTTTTATTAGAATAGAATATCCCCGGCATTAGCAAATGATAAAATCCGAGAAAAATATAACCCAGCATAACAATCGGAATAATTTGCGAACTACTCCAAAATTCTTCACCAATTAGATTAATACCAAAGAGTTTAATTTGTATCAACTTATCAATGAACAAAACAGAAAATACCCAAACCAACATTAAAAAAGAGGAGAAATATAAAGCGATTTTAGCGAACATTTTTGGAGCATCTTTGTTGTGCTCATTTTTTAGAAAAAATGGGTCCCAGCCAAGTTGAAATCCGGTAATTAAAAACAACATCAAACTGCCAATTTTATAACCAGCACTGTAAACACCTACAGTTGCAACATCACTCATCCACAGTAAAATATATCTATCTGACATATCCATCATAATTTGGAAAATAATTGCCGGGAAAATTGGAAGTCCAAACCTAAGAAGCATTTTTAACTTTTCGGTAGAATATTTAGAAAAATTGATGTTCTTAACAAGCGTTGGCATTACAAGTAAAAAAGTAACCGCAGAAGCAGAAAGTGTTCCATAAAGCGCACCTGTAACACCCATTTTGTATTTTGCTACTAAAATTAAATTTACACAAAAAGTTATGATGACATTTGTCATTGTGATAAATAAATATCTAAACGGCTGATTGTTGGAACGAATAATAATAATAGACCGAAAAGAAAATGTGTCAAAAAATAAAATTAATGCCGCAATTCTAAAGAAGATTGGATGTGGAGAATTGAGAAGAACTTCAGAAATTGGTGATGCAAAAATCCAAAGGAACCCGGAGAATAAAATTGCCGTTACTGTAATCGAAGCGAAAATAGTTGTGCAAACGGTCTGTTTATCTTCTCCGCTTTTTACATAGTATTTCATCAAGGCGGAATCGAGACCATAACTGTAAAGCACCTGTGAAAAAGCAATAAAAGTAAAAATTAAGGCATAAATTCCAAATTCTTCTTTTGTGAGAATATTGGTAAAAAGTGGTAATAATAAAAATGAAACAGCACGGATAGCCACATATCCAATTCCGTAGACTAAAGATTCTTTACCAAATTGTCGTATTGTTGACAAGATTAAAACGACTTTCGCATTGCTTTTCTAATCATTCCCTTAGAGCCGAATTGTTCTTTAAATCGAATTAAAGAAGGGCTTGGAGATAGTGGGTTTTCTGCTTTGGGATTTTGCGAAACTCCAAAATCTAAATACTCAAAACCAGATTGATTTGCCCATCGAATTGTTTCATATATTTGTAGAGCGGCTGGCTGAAACGATTCGTATTTATAATCGATCATATTGTAAAAAATTACTGCTGTTTTGGAATTTGCAACAAAATTTAGAGTTCCGCCTACGGGTTTATTTTTGTAATACATTATCAGCAAATGAAATTTATCAGGGAATAAAGAATCTAATTTCTTTAGCTCTTCCAAGGTATGTGTTGGCTTCACCCCGTGCCGAGATTTGTTTTCCATCAATATTGGATAATACTCTTCATAATTTTTGTTCCACTCAAAACGAAAATCCTGATTTGATAAAGTATTTTTGATATATCGTTGTTTTCGTTTCTGAACTTGTTGCAAAGTATCTTCCAGTGAACCTGCTGTCTTGATCGCACTAGAAATATAATATTCGGCTGTTTCAAAATTATTCCAGTGGAGAGCATAATCAAAAGTTTCGCAATAATCTTTGTAATAAATTCTTGGGGTAGGGACAAAAAACATCTCATCAAAATTATTTTGTTTGCAATATTCTGTTGTTAACTTAATTATTTCATCTGCAATTTGATACGATATTTTGTTAATTACAAATCCGCCAAAACTAGCCCCTGGGTGGGAATATAAAATTTTTCTATTATTTTGGAAAATCTCGGATGCAGAAAAAACTGCTATGATGGTTCCATTTTTTTCAAAAATCAGCGAATGGTCAATAAATTCTCGACCAATATGATAATTTAAGAAATCTCTTAGATGGAAAAGTGTGCCATTATTTGATTGGTTGACAAACAAATCCCAAATATTTTTATCAAAATGTTGATATTTTCTTACTGATATTCCCATAAAACCCATAAATTAGCCCGAAGCTTTAGCTTATAAAACAGAGTAATTTACGGCATCATTGCTTTCTTTTGGAAAACGAAGTTTTAATAATTTAAAAAATAGGGAAAAATATGAGCAATTTAAAAAAAGTATTTGCAAGGCAAATTTTTGATTCACGAGGGAATCCAACAGTAGAAGTTGATATTACTTTAGAAGATGGAAGTTTTGGAAGGGCAGCCGTTCCAAGCGGAGCATCTACAGGTGAACACGAAGCTGTAGAACTTAGAGATGGCAAAAAAGACTTCCTCGGGAAAAGCGTCTATACTGCAGTCAATAATGTAAATAATGAATTGGCAAAAGCTGTTATTGGAATGGATGCTTATGATATTCGATCTATTGATGAAAAAATGATAGCGGTTGACGGAACGGAAAATAAATCGAACCTTGGAGCAAATGCTATTTTAGGAATTTCTATGGCAACTGTTCGTTCAGCAGCTAAATCTGCAAAAAAACAGTTATTTGAATATTTGCATTTAGGTGGAGATTTTGTAATGCCGGCCCCGATGATGAATATCTTAAACGGTGGTAGTCACGCTGACAATAATGTTGATATACAAGAATTTATGATTTTCCCTCTTGGAGCCAAATCCTTTTCAGAAGCACTGCAAATGGGAGTGGAAACATTTCATCATCTAAAATCTGTGCTAAAGAAAAAAGGATTAAATACTTCTGTAGGCGATGAAGGTGGATTCGCTCCAAATTTGCGATCTAACGAAGAAGCTATTGAGGTAATTTTGGAAGCATCAGAAAAAACAGGTTACCAAATTGGTAAAGAATTATTTTTAGCACTAGATGTGGCCGCAAGTGAGATTTATACAGATGATAAAACTTACCATTTAGCTTCAGAAAACAGACATCTCTCATCAGATGAAATGATTGATTTCTACGAATCGCTGATTTCTAAATATCCAATTATTTCACTTGAAGATGGACTTGCCGAAGATGATTGGACTGGTTGGCAAAAGTTACAATCACGATTGGGTGATAAAATTCAGATTGTTGGAGACGATTTAACAGTAACTAATCCAAAGCGGTTACAACGAGCTATTGACGAGAAATCTATGAATGCAATTTTGATTAAACTCAATCAAATTGGGACAGTAACTGAAACACTTGATACTATTAAAATGGCTCGTGATAATGGTTTTGGAGCTGTGGTTTCTCACAGATCCGGAGAAACAGAAGATACCACAATCGCAGATTTTACAGTTGCTGTTGGGGTTGGACAAATTAAAACAGGATCAGCATCTCGGACAGATAGAGTTGCAAAATACAATCAACTTCTACGAATTGAAGAAAAATTAGGAAGTAAAGCAATATTCTCAAATAAAGAATTTTTAGGTTGAAGAAGCAACGAAAATATCAAACCAGAAAAAAGAACGAAAATAAATTTAAACTTCCTTTAATTATTTTTGTTGTTGGAATTATAATTTTAATGATTAGCGACCTTGGGTTATTAGATTATTTTTCATTAAGAAGAACTGAAAAAGCTCTTTTGTCTGAAATACAATATATGAAAAATCATCTAGATACACTTGAAACAGAGTATGAAAAACTTAAAACTGACGATGATTATTTAATTCAAATTGCTAGAGAAAAATTTAGGATGGTAAAGCCAGGTGAAAAAGTGTTTAAAGTTATTGATAAACGAAAAGTAGAATAACGAATAAAATATACTTGGTAAATACTGTCGCTACAAGTCACGATTGTCCAATGTAAGTAAGTTTTTGTCAGTGTATTACCTTTTCAACCAGAACCTAACTTCATCAGCAAAACAAGAAATTCCTTTTTACTCTAATATTTGTATCGAAACGAGATAATACTGTAAATTAACCGTCTAAATTTAAATAAGGATATACACGAGTGACTGATATTAACACCAATATTAAAGAAATAAACAACTTTACCCGTCAAATAAGCGTAAATGTTCCATGGGAAGAACTCAAAGAGGAATTTCAAAATAATGTAAACGAAGTTAGAAAATCGTTTAGTTTTCCCGGGTATCGCAAGGGAAAAGTTCCTATGAATATCGTAAAGAAAAATATCGGACCAAAAATTGAATTTGAGTTTGGTGATAAAATGATAAATAAATATTATTATAAATCGTTAACTGATCTAAAACTAATTCCAATTAATCAAGCAAAAATCGAAGATTTATCATTTTCTGAAGGTAATAATTTAGTATTTACGGCAACTTTCGAAATCACACCTAAAGTAACCTTACCAGGTTATGAAAAGAAATTTAAAATAAATTCTACAAAATATACTTCAACTGATGTTGATATTGAAAACGAGTTAAAAAAATACCAAGAACAATTTTCTACAGTCAAAGAAGTAGAGACAGGTGCTAAAAAAGGACATTATGTTCAGGGTGATTTTCAAGAATTGGATGAAAATGGTATTGCTATTATTGGTAAGAAACTTGAAAATAGATACATTCAACTTGGAGATGGTGCTTTTGGCGGAGATGTTTTAACTGCTTTAAAAGGCACAAAAGCTGGAGAAACTGTAAAAATATCTCCAAAATATGATGATAGTGAAATCTGTTATGAAGTTACAATTCACAAAATTGAAGAACAGATATTACCTAAGCTTGATGATGATTTTGCCAAAACAGTTGATGCTTCGCTAAAAACACTAAATGAACTAAAAGATAAAGTAAAAGCTAATATTGATCAAGAGCTAGATAATGAATACAAAAAACAAATTCGTCAATTAATTTCTGATTATTTTGTCACAAAATCCACAGCAGATGTTCCTGTATCCATGAAAGAACATTATTTAAACGGTGTCATAGATGATGTAAAAAAACAAAACCATAATCAAGAAAAACTGGATGACACAGAAATAAGGAAAGCTTACGATAAAATTGCAGATTGGAATATTAAATGGCATTTGATTCGTGAAGAATTACTTAAAAAAGAAGCAATTGAAATTACCGAAAATGACATTAAGAATATGATAGACGAAGTGGCTGAAAAAAATCCTGACCAAGCAGTTAATATAAAGAAATTTTATAAAAGTGCAGAAAATAAAAATCGGATAAAAGAGGATTTATCTGATGATAAACTTTATGAAAAACTTATAACTTTCGCTACAATCAAAACTAATACCAAAACTATGGATGAATTACGTAAGGAACAGAAAAAATCGTGAAGGAGAAATCCAATATGTTAATACCAATGGTAGTTGAACAAACAGCTCAAGGTGAGCGAGCTTATGATATTTATTCTAGGTTGCTTAAGGATCGTATTATATTTTTAGGTATGCCAATTGATGATCATGTAGCGAGCTTAACCATCGCCCAACTTTTATTTTTGGAAGCTGAAGATCCGGAAAAAGATATTTTTATGTACATCAATTCACCAGGTGGGATTATTACATCAGGATTTGGGGTAATTGATACTATGAACTACATTAAACCTGATGTTGCTACAATTTGTATGGGGCAGGCTGCAAGCATGGCTGCAATAATTTTGAGTAGTGGAACAAAAGGTAAACGCTCAGCTTTGTCAAATTCACGGATCATGATTCATCAACCATTAGGTGGAGTTGAAGGACAAGCGACTGATATAGAAATTCATACAAAAGAAATATTATTTCTTAGAGAAAAATTAAACAAGATACTTGGAAGTAATACAGGAAAGTCGATCAAAACAATCCAAAAAGATACAAATCGGGATAATTTTATGTCTGCAGAAAATGCTTTAGAATATGGAATTATTGATCAGATAGTAACTCAAAAAAAATGAAAAAGAACTCAAACAATTCTGTAAACGGGCATCGTTGTTCATTTTGCGGTAGTCATGAAAATGAAGTTGAAATGCTTATTGAAGGTATCAATGGATTTATTTGTGATAGATGTATTTTTACTGCATCAGATATTATAAATCGAGATATAGATAAAAAACAGGAAATCCCTAGTTTCAAAATACAGAAACCTCGTGGAATAAAAAAAGAATTAGATAAATACATTATTGACCAAGATAATGCCAAGCGGTCAGTTGCTGTAGCTGTATATAATCACTATAAACGAATCAATAACCAAATCTCAGACGATGATTCCATCGAGTTAGAAAAAAGTAATATTTTGTTAGTTGGTTCAACGGGAACAGGAAAAACACTCATCGCAAGAACGCTTGCAAGATTTTTGAATGTCCCATTTGCTATGGCTGATGCGACTGTATTAACTGAAGCTGGATATGTTGGCGAAGATGTAGAAAATATTTTAGTAAGACTTTTTCAATCTGCCGACTATGATGTAGCAAAAGCAGAACGGGGTATTATTTATATTGACGAGATTGATAAAATTGCGAAACGAGACAATAATGTGTCAATTACAAGAGATGTTTCTGGAGAAGGAGTTCAACAATCATTATTAAAAATTCTTGAAGGAACAAAAGCTAATATACCTCCAAAAGGTGGTAGAAAGCATCCAGAACAGCCCTTAGTTACAATCAATACAACTAACATTTTGTTTATTTGTGGTGGTGCTTTTACTGGATTAGAAAACAATATCAAGAAACGGCTTTCTGGTGGTGGTATGGGATTTGGTAGAGAAACTAAAACTGCTCTAAACGATAATCAAGCGCTGGCACAACTGCAAGCGGAAGATTTAATTCAGTATGGATTTATCCCTGAACTTGTAGGACGAATTCCTGTTATTACACATTTGGAAACTTTAACTGAAAAAGCACTTCATTCTATATTGACGCAACCACAAAATGCATTGATTAAACAATATTCCAAATTATTTGAAATGGAAGGTCTTCATTTAGAGTTTACTCCAGAAGCTTTAAAAAAAGTAGTCCAACTTTCTATGGAAAGAAAAACAGGTGCGAGGGCGCTACGGGCTATTTTAGAGAAAGCAATGACGGATATTATGTTTGAGTCTCCCTCTATGAAAAATGTAGATGTTTGTATTATTACAGAAGATGTAATTGAAAAAGGTAAAAAACCTATATACAAAAAGTTACGAAAAAGTGCGTAATTTATATATGTAGTTCAAACGCCGCAATGGTGGAATTGGTAGACACGCTGGTCTTAGGAACCAGTGCTTCACGGCGTGGGGGTTCGAGCCCCTCTTGCGGCACAAAGCATAAGGCAATTAAGCAGAAAGGATAACTTATGGCTGATAAAGAAAAAGGAACCGTAAAATGGTTCAATGAAAAAAAAGGATTTGGATTTCTTACTAGAGAAGATGGCACAGATATTTTTGTACATTTTTCAGATATTCAAACTGAAGGATTTAAATCTCTTCAAGATGGTCAAGCAGTAGAATTTTCCGTTGTTGATGGAGAAAAAGGCTTGCAAGCAAAAGAGGTTACAGCAGAATAATTCTTTAATTTACATCTACAACTGACACAAAAAAGGGATAGCGAAATGCTATCCCTTTTTTTATTGCCATTAATTTGTCCTTATTTTATCAACAATAATTTTTGAGTCTCTGTAAAACTGCTCACTTGTAATTTTGCAAAATAAATTCCACTTGAGTATTCACTTGCATCCCAAACTACTTCGTGATAACCTGCTTCTTGAATACTTCCTGTACTAACTAGCTTATCAACAAGTTGCCCATTCATATTGTAAATAGAAAGAAGCACAGAGCTTGGAGCTTGGAGTTGATAACTGATAGTTGTACTCGGATTGAAAGGATTCGGATAATTTCCAATTAAACTGAAATTATCTACTATTACTTCACTATCAGAACGAAGTAATATTGGTTCTAAATCATTTCCAAGATTAGCATTAACTTCAAATTGGATATTTTCAGAAATCACATATTCTTCTTCAGAATCTGCATTGAAATATCTAAAATTGAGTTCGTCTCCATTTTCACCATAAATCATAAGGTTGAAAGTGTATTTACCTGAAAGAGGAAATTTTGTTGCCTGAACAACTCCTCGGCATTCTTCCCCAGAAAATATCCCCAACACATCACCATCTGAAATGGAATTTACAGTAGCAGTCGCTGTCATATTGTGCTCATAATTGTGAGGATTTACAAACCAGTGCAAATCAGATTCATTTGGCAAGCTGATTTTCATTAATTCAGGTGTACCATAAATTAATGTAGATCCAGTTAGCATATCAAGCATATAGCCATCACCTGGATTCATGAAATCTAAACCATACCAGCCAAAACCTTCATAGTAAGTAGCAAATCCAGTTTGATTTTTTATCATCTCTCCATTAGCTCCTATACTTTCTAAAGCAGAATTCAGATTATTTGCTTGTTGTGGAAGGTAACCGATCCAATTCCAACCACCAACTAATTCTATTGGTAAATTTATGTAATCGGCTGGAGAACCTTCAAAATCTAGCGAACCATCTACAATCATTTGTATCATATACATACTTGTCACGTCAATAAAATCTAAACCATACCAACCGAAATCTGCATAGTAAGTAGCAAATCCAGTTTGATTTTTTATCATCTCTGCATTTGTGCCCAATGAAGCCAGAACTGTATTTAAACTCATATCGTCTCCACTTACATTAACAGAAAACCAGTTCCAACCAGCTGCAAATGATAATGAAATCTGTACTGATGAAGTTGTAGAAAATTCTAAAGGATCTATATCATTACCAATAATATCATTTGCTACAAAAGTGATACTCTGATTAATGTTTTCGTAAACTAAATCATCTGAATAATCATAAATTTTGAATGCCACAGTTTCCCCTGAAGACTGATTGCTATAAATCATCATATTTACAGTATATCGTCCAGTTACTGGGAAGTAGCTTGGATTTGCAATACCACGACATTCGGTACCAACAAATGCCCCAAGCAAATCATTTTCATCTATGGATTCTTCGCCTTCAATAGACAACAATCCTGCTAGAGTTAAATTAAATTCATATAGTGGTACATCTACGCTCCAGTTAGGATAATTTGGGTTTAGAATAGCATGCACATCGAAGGGTTCTATATCGTTACCAATAATATCATTTGCTGTAAATTCGATTGTTTCTGTAACTTGAGTGTACACAAAATCTTCTGAATAGTCATAGGCTTTGAATGACATCTCTTCCCCAGAAGACTGATTGCTATAAATCATCATATTTACAGTATATCGTCCAGTTACAGGGAAGTAACTTGGACTTGCAACCCCCCGACATTCGTTACCAACAAATGCCCCAAGCAAATCATTTTCATCTACGGATTCTTCACCTTCAATAAACAACAACCCTGCTAGAGTTAAATTAAATTCATATTGTGGTACATCTACGATCCAGTCAGGATAATTTGGGGGTTGAGCTCCGCCTTCAACGGTAAGAGTTACAGGAACGGATATTGTTGCTCCTGCATTATGAGCAATTTCAATGCTTGAAGAATATGTTCCTTCAGCTAAACTCCCCGAATCAAATGCCACAGAGATATTATCTATTTCACCGGCATTACAAGAACCAGACGATGGATTAACTGATAACCAATTTCCACTAGAAACCGACAAACTATAAGACAAAGTTGAACCAGAACCACCTGAGTTTGTAATCTGTAAAGTTTGGTTAGCAGTTTCATTAGTTGATAGCAATTGAGTAAAAGACACAGGATCAACTGTAATGTCTGCAACTGGTACAGCAGTTAAACTAAAATAGCTATCACTATAATCGTAAACTGATGAAGTGTTCGAATCAAGAATTTTTACTCTATAATTATCAGCTATATCATAATCAGATGGAATTACCCATGGATAACTACCATCATTAGTAGTATTACTTACGATTGTTGCATAATAACTTGTTCCTTGGTAAAGTTGGATTTTAATATTGCTACTTAAATTAACACTTGTCCAGCTAATATTATTAGATGTTCCAACTTCCCAGTCTTCACCTCCGTTCGGTGCTGTAACTGTAAGTGATGGAGGTGCAGATAGTGTAAAATTACTATTACTATAATCATAAGTTGCAGTATTTCCAGTATCAGAAATTTTGATTTTGTAATAACTTGATAACTCATAACTTTCTGGGATTGTCCAAGAATAACTACCATCATCGGATGTACTATTAGTTATGATCGCATAAAAACTACTGTTTTTATAGAGTTGAATTTTTACATAGTTTCCAGTATTCGAGCTTGTCCAAGTAATTGGATGAGAAGTTCCCAATTCCCAATCTTCCCCTCCATTTGGATCTGTTACAGTTATAACAGGTTCTACTATTCCGTTATAAGTTCCGTCTAATGTTGTTGCACCACTATTAGTCGGATCTAGCCAGTCTTTAAGTCGAGTTGATGAACTACTTCCATCCCATCCATAAGAGAATTTCCCATATAAATCATAAGTGTTTGGATCTTCACATGGTAAATCTGGACCTCCAGATAATTGTCCGACAACTCGTCCAGCACTATTAAAAACTGGTGAGCCAGATGAACCTCCAGCGGTTCCACCGCTATCCCATTCTAACATCCAGTGAGTACCCCATGGTCCTCCGTTCCAATTAGAACTCGATGCATAATCATTGTCAAAATTGATTTTTTTAGGATCACCGCCTGGATGATGAACACCTACCGAAATCTGAGGAGTTGAGCCAGAATTATCCCAACCAGCATAAAACACATTCCAAGAATCAGGAATATTGTCATTAATTTCTAATAATGCAAAATCTGGACTCATATCATACGATCTTGCTTTTGTTGATGAACTATATGCATATGATCCATAACTTGCATAAGTTCCGCTACAAGAAGTTGTTTCGTAATTAAAATAGAACCTAAATGTACCTGGATTTTCTCCATCGACACAGTGATCGGCTGTTAGAAAATATGGGGTAAGGTCTTGTGATGTATTGTTTACCATTGAGCCACTACAAATGTATCCACCCATATCTAACCAAGAAGCTGCATCAATTTGTTCTTGGTATGGACTAGCCTCAGAGCAAACTACATTTATGCCACAAGCTCGATCTCTATCCGAATTGCTAAAATTCATAATATCGCGATAATCGTGAATTATTTCTGATATATTGATAGTTGCACTTCTGTTGGAATTAGCTGGATGATAATATTCCAAAATCGTCATATCACCTGCTACTAATGGCGTAGCAAAAATACGGTCTTCAGAATTATTTAATTCGGTATAAGCTCCATAAACCATTTCATAATCTTCGTTGTAAACAAAAAACGAGCTTCCATTAGGTAAATAAAAGTCCTTATACTCTAGGGAAATTGCATAAGCATTTTCGCTAATAATTGCTAGCCTCCAAATTTTATCACCATTCTTTAATGTTTCCCAAGTTCCGCTATTATCCATAGAATAATCGACAAGGAATTTATGCCCATAACGGAATGGAGTTCCTACCGGACGCACTTCATCTTCTGCAAATAGCTTTTCTGTATCAATAGGTGGCATCGTTATCAATTGAATTTCCGAGCGTACTTCGAACTGAGAACTATATGGTTCTCCACCCTGATTTAATTGAGACCACCCGAATGAACCAATCATAAAAAACAATATCATTGCCATTATCAATCTATACTTCGTTTTCATTATTTACCTTCTCTTTCTTTTTCAATTAAAATTTATAGTGATAAATTACCTACACTAATTCTATTACTTTGTAATGTAAATCACAAGTATTGAAATATGTTGTTACAATTTGATTAATTTATCAGATTTAGAGTTATCCGAGCATCTTTGTCACTATAATTCATTATCGGGATGATTTTGGTGAATAATCTACTTAACAAAATATTAAATTTCGCCTTACAAAATTTCTGTTGTCATTTTGGATATTAATATCTTAATTTACCCTTTAGTAATTCATTGTAAGTTGGTGATTATATTACCAGTTTACTATATAACTTTTTAAAATAATACCAAAAAGGAAATCTTTTATGATATATTCAAAATCTGCAGAATATGCAATTCAAGCAATGATATATCTTGCTGAACATCAAGATGAGCCAAAAACTATGGTTAGTAAAATAGCAGAAGAATATAATATCCCTGTTCATTTTTTATCAAAGTTAGTACAAACCTTAGCTAAACATCATCTAATTAAATCGTATCGCGGAAGAAATGGTGGCATAAAACTAAACAAACCTGCACGGGACATTCGCGTTATTGATATTGTTTATGCAATTGATGGACCTCCTCCTGAAATTGAAATGTGTGTTATAGGTTTAGATGAATGCACAGACAATGTTGCTTGTCCTCTTCATAATAATTGGAAGATTATCAAGGAAAATATTCGAGTTTTACTAGGACACGAAAATCTAGAACATTTAGCGGAAGAAATTATTAAGAAACGGGAAGATCTTCGTGGAGAAACTATCTAATCTGGTTTTAACTAATGAGCAACATACACGCAAAGAAACACTACGGAGAACCAAACTACGAATGTGATATTTGTAAAGAATATATTAATTTACTTCCAAAAGAGCATTTAATACATAGATTCTATAGTGAACACGAAATCATTTTGAAATATCTATCCGATTTAAATGAAGTTCGAAAGAATATTGATAAACTTGATACTCCGCTAGACCACCCTGAGTTATTTGTTCAACTTATCAAACTTGCTGAACAATTATTGGAGGTTGAGAAACACCATCTACGAGAAGAAACAATATTATTCCCAGAGCTTCAAAAACGAAACATTAACCAATATCATTTTGTTTTGAAATCTGAACACTCATTCCTAAAAGATTATAAAGAGAACTTTCTCGAATTTGTCAAAAATTTAGAAGCAACAGATTTCATCTCATACAAGACTCAGATGAATTATATGTCGAACGGCATAATCGGATTGCTTCGCGAACATATCTACAAGGAAAACAAATTCGTTTTCCCAATGGCTCTTGAAGTAATTAAAGATGAAAATGATTGGAAATTACTCAAAGAGAAAAGTGATACTGTCGGGTATTCTTTCTACATTCCTGATGTAAAATAGTATTCAACCCAAGTTCGTTAAAATGAGCGACCCATATAATCTTAAAGATAAGAAAATCACTAATCAAGCTGTATTGAAAGCATTTTCTAAAACTACTAGAAAGTTGTTTATTCCAAAGGGCTTTAAATCATTTGCAGATAATGACGAACCGCTCCCAATTAGTGAAGGGCAGACCATAAGTCAACCCAGTTTGGTAGCTTATATGACTCAACTGTTAGATGTTAATAGAAATCACACAGTACTTGAAATTGGCACGGGCTCAGGATTCCAAACAGCTATTTTATCTCACTTAGCAAAACATATAACAACTGTAGAAATAATATCATCCCTGTTTCATAAAGCAAAGATTCTGTTGCTCAAACTCGGATATACAAATATCACTTGTTTGTTAGCTGACGACCACCAGCATAAATCACAAAAGTTTGATAGAATTATGGTTACTGCAGCAGCCAAAGACATCCCAAATAAGTTGATTGAACAGTTAAAGTCTCCCGGCAAAATGGTCATCCCAATTGGCAAAGAACATCAAATCCAAATCCTTATGCTGATAGAAAAAGACCGGTCTGGAAATGTTAACGAAACATCTTCTATACCAGTAAGATTTGTACCATTGAAATCATAATGATTTACAATTTATTCAAATTAGTTGGTTTCACAATCAATAATTGAATTCACTACTGCCAATAAACTCGCGAAGAATTGAAATTCCAGGTACAATTTCTCCATTTAGTGGTTCGAAAAACTCTAAAAGTGTTTTCAATCTCTCAACATCTTTGAATAAACTAAAATCAGACGAGACACTTTTCAATAATGGAAGTGCGTAACTAGAAAGAACTGGGAGCTCATAAGCTAGAGCAGAATTAAATAAAAAGTCAGCTTTTTCTTGAAATGGAAAAATATTTTGTTCTTCGCCAATTCTTACAGAATTCCAGCGCTCAAGAGTTTCTTCTGGAGAATAACCACGGAATTGAATATCACGCACCATTCGCCTTAATAAGCGATTATCGGATGTTGAAACTCTATGATCTGAATCAATAATTAACTGAGTAATAGCACTCACATAAATTCGCTGAACTTGCCCATCGGCAATCAAAGAAGTTAGTTTTGGATTAAGTCCGTGAATTCCCTCTAAAATTACAAAATCATTTTCTCCGATTTCAATAAACTTATCTGTATCCGAACCCCCACCAACATCATAATTAAATTTGCGTACAGGTATTCTATCTCCGCCTAGAAGTAGATTAATTCGTTCACTTAACAATTTCTTATCAAGTACACTAAATGCTTCAAAATCCTGGAAACCATTTTCATCAACAGGAATTTCCTCTCTGCTTAAGAAATAGTCATCCATTGAAATTTGATGAGTTTTAAATCCATTAACTTTAAGTTGAATATTTAGTCTTTTTGCAAATGTGGTTTTACCGGAAGATGAAGGACCTGCTATAATAACAACTCGTTTTTTTGGAAATCCTATAGCTAAACGGTCAGCAATATGACTAATTTTCTTCTCGTGGAGCCCTTCAGAAATCCAGACTAATTCTTTAATTCCATTTTTGTTAATATGATCGTTTAGATTGGGGATGCTTTCTATACCAAGTATATTCCCCCATTGTTCAAACTCTTCTATAATTGAAAATAAATTTGGGCAATCCTTGAATTTAGGAATGTTAATTGGGTTCGCAATTGTAGGAAATCTTAACAAAAGCCCATTATTATATTTGCGGATTTCAAATTCTTGTAATGCATTTTTATCAGTTGCCATTGGCTGTATGCGATAATCTAGTTTGTCCCCAAATTTTATTACAGGAACAGGATCAACCTGCCATTTCTTCAGGTTTTTTGATTTGTTTTGGAATCCTGTTTTAGTAAAAAAAGATAAAATCTCAGCTAATGGTAGAGAAGTCAATTCAATAGCTTGGCTATTATTTAAATATTCTCTGATTTTGAGTGATAGAGCTGATACATCTTGTTCTGATATTGGGTCCCAAGAATTACTATGGCAAAACAACCCATCAGCGAAAGAGTGCTCAATTATAAGAAAACTAGGCGAAAACAATTCTCTGTAAGCAGATGATAGCAAAAATGCTAGCGTTGCCTGATTTTCTGATAATTTAGATATATTTCTTATATTTTTCATTTTTGCTAATTTAAATCGTCGTATTTTTTGTCTTATACAGCAGAATAACAAACTCATAATTTGAGGCAAGATAAAGGAATAAGTCAAATGATATTTAGAAATTATAATGCTAAAAATGATAATAAGAAAGCTCTTAGAATTTGGCAAGAATGCGGTTGGTTAGACGATGATAAAAACGATAAAGCCGGATTTGATGCTTTTATGAATTCAGTAGTTTGTCGCATTATTGACATAAATGATTCTCCTGAATGTATGGTTACAAGTACTGAATGTACACTCCAATATCAAAACGAAATTCTTCCACTTTCTTGTGTTACTAGCGTAAATACTAGCAGAATTGCTCGCAAAAAAGGTTTTGCCCTTCAACTTACCGCTCAAGTTATTGCAGAAGATGCTAAAAATGGTGCAGATGTTTCAACGCTGGGAATGTTTGAGCAAGGATTTTACAACAAACTTGGTTATGGAACAGGAGGCTATGAACATATTATTTCATTTGACCCAAGCCATTTAAGAATTAATGTAAACCACAGAACTCCAACTCGTTTGTCAGCTGATGATTGGGAGAAAATTCACCATTCTCGAATTAATAGATTAAGTAAACACGGATATGTAAATCCAAAATCATCTAAGATTACAAAAGCTGAAACTCTGTGGAGTCCTAACGGTTTTGGATTAGGATATTTTGATAAATCGAATATTCTCACTCATCATTTATGGTTTTCTGTTGATAAAAATATGGAAAGTGGACCATATCGAATCGCCTGGATGTCTTATCAAAATTATGAACAATTTTTGGAATTAATGGCAGTAGTAAAAAGCCTTGGCGACCAAATTAGGTTGGTTTCAATGCACGAACCATCTGGAATACAAATGCAAGATTTATTGGATAAACCGTTCAGAAATCGAATAATCACTAAAAAATCTGATTACGAACACGGAATGAAAGCTGTAGCATATTGGCAAATGAGAATTTGTAATTTGGTAAATTGTTTACAGAAAACTCATCTTAATTGCACAGAATTTCAATTTAATCTCAAATTAACTGACCCAATAGAAAAGTTTCTTACAAACAAAACCCAATGGAGAGGAATTAGCGGAAATTACATTATCAATTTAGGTGAAAGTTCTAATGCAGAAAAAGGTCATAATTCTTCATTGCCAACATTAACAACTACAGTAAACGCATTTACTCGCTTATGGTTGGGAGTTGTTCCAGCTTCAGGTTTAGTTGTTACTGATGATATTTCTGCACCTAAAGAGTTAATTGAAAAACTGGATTTAGCACTTAGGTTACCTCGGCCAACACCAGATTGGGAATATTAGATCCCAAAGGTGCAAAGTGAATTGGCAACCCATCCAATCACTTTTCTCAAGTTCATTCAATAAAGTCCTTTGTTTTTTCCTGTTTAGATAGTGAAATTTTGCTTTAGAAATTAACCAAAGAATACACTAATGAAGAAATTTCAATCAATAAAAGGAACTAAAGACCTTCTACCAGAGGATACAATTTTGTGGCGAGAGGTAGAAATGGCAATTCATAATTTTATGCAGTTGTACGGATATGGGGAAATTCGAACTCCTGTTTTTGAGCAAACTGAATTATTTGCTCGAGGAATTGGTGAGGGAACGGATATTGTCTCCAAAGAAATGTATTCGTGGATAGACCAAGGTGGAACCAATTTAACCTTAAAACCTGAGCTTACTGCACCGGTGGTTCGATCCTATATTCAACACAATCTAAGTGGGAAATCTCCAATAAATCGTTTGTATTACATTGATTCTTTATTCCGTCGGGAACGCCCTCAAAAAGGACGGCTTCGTCAATTTCATCAGTTTGGAATTGAGGCGATTGGTTCGGAATATCCTGAACAGGATGCTGAAGTAATTTCAATGGCATATAAAATTTATGAAATGTTTGGCGTTGATGAATTAGTTGTGAAAATTAATTCAATTGGAAGTCCCGAAATTAGGCAACCATATTTGCAGGCGCTTAGAGAATCTCTTGAATCTCATTCCGATAAATTATGTAAAACTTGTCAATCGCGATTAGGCAAAAATGCTCTTCGTTTATTCGATTGCAAAAGTGAATCTTGCAAGGGTGTTTTGGATAAATTTGCAGTTACTATTGACACGCTTCTAACAGAAGAAGATAAAAAGCATTTCCAATCTGTTTTAAAGTATCTTGATGCAATGAAAATACCTTACATTCACGATATAAAATTAGTTCGAGGTTTGGATTATTATACTAGGACTACTTTTGAGATTGCATCGAGAAAGTTGGGAGCTCAAGATGCGCTGTGCGGTGGTGGTCGTTATGATAAATTGGTAGAAGAGTTTGGAGGAAAACCCACGCCAGCGATTGGTTTTGCTGCAGGTATTGAAAGACTATTTATTGCTTTAGATATTGACGATACTAACAAACCATTACCATTAACTGATGTTTATTTTGTTGCACTTGGGGATGAGGCTGTAAAGGTTGCTTTTGAGATTGCAGAAAAATTAAGATTAGAAAAAGGTATTGCTGTAACCGTAGAAACACTTCAGCGAAGCATGAAAGCACAAATGCGAGAAGCAAATCGCAACAATGCTCAATTTGCTTTTATAATTGGTGATAATGAAATTGCAGCAAATAAAATTATTGTCAAAACGATGAAATCCGGAGAGCAACAAGAAGTTCCTATTGATAAAATTGACGAGTTGTTTTCAACTGAACACGATTGCAATTGCTCGGATTGTTAATGCAGAATAGTTATTGTATATTAGTACATTACCACGAAATTTCTATAAAGGGCGGAAATAGAGCGTGGTTTGAGAAAACTTTTCAACGGAATCTAAAAAAACATATATCAGACCTACCATATACTTCAATCAATACCGCAAATGCACGAGTGTTTGTTTTTGGCATAGACGAATTACGCTGGGATGAATATGCTGAACGACTCAAATGTGTAATGGGATTAATGAATGCAACTTTAATGACACAAATTCCTGCTGAGATCGAGAAAATAAGAGAGTTATCCGCAGAATTAATAAAAGATGAAAATTTCAGCTCATTTAGAGTTTCTGCTAAAAGACAATATAAGAATTATCCACTTACTTCTACTGAAATTAACATTGATGTAGGGGCACACATCCAAAGTATTTATAAAAAACCGGTAAAACTAAAAGGTGCTGACCTAAATATTATTATCGAAATTGTTAAGGGTATGGCGTATGTTGGTGTGGATAAGATTGTTGGTTACGGCGGATTACCCGTTGGGACTGGTGAAAAAGCAGTAAGCTTATTGTCATCAGGAATTGATTCACCTGTCTCATCGTTTGAAATGCTGAAGAGAGGAGTTAATTTAGTTTATGTCCATTTTCACAGCGCACCTGCTACAAGCAGACAGTCATTAAGAAATGTAGAGGAATTATTATTAACTTTAGCAAAATATCAACTTCGTTGTGAACTTTATCACATTCCGTTATTGGAAATCCAGCAGAAAATTATGGCAGAAGCTCCCAATAAATTTTGGGTTTTGCTTTTTAGAAGAGCTATGGTGCGATTAGCAGAACACATAGCAGATTCAATTGGAGCAGTAGCACTAATAACCGGTGAAAACATAGGACAAGTTGCATCGCAAACTCTCTCAAACATTAGGGCTACTTCAGATGCTGTTGAAATTCCAATTATCCGACCACTGGCTGGGCATAATAAAGAAGATATTATCAATCGTGCGATCAAAATTGGCACTTATGAAACATCTATCGAACCATATCAGGATTGTTGTTCTTTCTTTGTTCCAAAGCATCCGGAAACTAAAGCAAATCTAGAAGAAATCCGACAAATTGAAGCGAAGATTGAATTAGAACCACTCCTACAATTTGCTATAGAAAATTCTGAAAAGCAAATTATTAAGTTTGACCCGACAACCAAAGTGAAAATCAAATCCACTAAAATTCAAACAAAGAAATTAGTATTATGAGAATGATTTCGTGGAATGTAAACGGTATTCGAGCGGTGTTGAAAAAGGGATTTATGGACTTTTTCAATTTCATTGATGCAGATATATTTTGTATCCAAGAAATCAAAGCAATGAAAGAACAAGTTGATTTTGAATTTCCACCAGACTATCATCAATATTGGAATTCCGCAGTGCGTAAAGGATATTCAGGCACACTTGTTTTTTCCAAAGCAAAACCATTGGATGTTGTTTATGGGATAGGAATTGATAAACACGATAATGAAGGGAGAGTTATTACACTCGAATTTCCTCAATATTTTTTTGTAACTGTCTATACTCCAAACTCAAAACGAGGATTAGAACGCCTAGATTATCGAACGCAAGAATGGGATACCGATTTTCTAGAATATGTAAAATCGTTAGAAAAATCAAAACCAGTTGTTTTCTGCGGGGATCTAAATGTTGCACATAAAGAAATTGATTTAACCAATCCCAAATCCAATAAACACAATGCAGGATTTACAAACGAAGAACGACATAGTTTTGATAACATAGTTAAAGCCGGATTTATTGACACTTTCAGGGAGTTTACCGAAGACTCTGGTCATTATACTTGGTGGAGTTATATGCATAATTCTCGTGCTAAAAATATTGGTTGGAGGATCGACTATTTCTGCATTTCTGAATTGTTAAAACCTTACTTAACCATTGCAAATATTTATCCTGAAATTATGGGCTCAGACCATTGTCCAATTGGAATTGAAATGGATTTTGATGATATCTAAATCAACTATTAAACTTTTGCGTTCACTTTCTGTTAAGAAATACCGATTGAAAGAAAAACTATTTCTAATTGAAGGGACAAGACTATTTTCAGAAGCACTTAAATCCAATTATCCTATAAAACATATTTGGGTTTTAGAGGAGACAATTGAAAATTCGAGTATTCAAAAATTACTAACAGAATTTCGTACTAGCAAAACTCCAATTGATATTGTATCACAGATAGAAATCAAGCAAATTTCTGAAACTATACAAAGTCAAGGAATTGTAGGAATTGCACAAATTCCTGAAATATCAACTCATAAAGATTGGAATCAAAATTTATTAATTCTCGATCGAATTTCAGACCCGGGGAATTTGGGAACCTTACTTCGGACAGCAGAATGGTTTGGAATCAAAACTGTAATTTTATCCGAAAATTGTGCAGATCTTTTTAATCCAAAGGTTGTTCGTTCAGCAATGGGTGCTCATTTTTATCAGCGAATATTTCAGACGAATTTATTTGACCTTTGTGATGATTTGTTAAAATCAAATTACTCAATTATCGGCGGACTAATGGATGGAGAAAGTTTGGAATCATTAGATATTTCTGATAATAATTGGGCATTGATTTTGGGTAGTGAAGCTCACGGAATTGATGAGAATTTAGTATCGAAATGCACGCATAAGGTTACAATACCAAAATTTGGAAATTTAGAAAGTTTGAATGTAACATCTGCGGGTGGGATATTGTTACACGAGTTAAAAAACAGATAATTTCTATTCATAAAACACACTTACTACCCCTAAATTTCACAATCAATTTAGAGAAATAATATGATAAATAACATTTTAGGTGCAATAGGAAATTCACCGATAGTAAAATTCAATCGAGTTGGAAGTGAATTATCTTGTCAGCTTTATGGTAAATGCGAATTTTTAAACGCTGGTGGTTCGGTTAAAGACAGAATTGGTTGGTATATGGTTGACCAAGCTGAAAAAGAAGGTAGAATAAAACCTGGCGATACTCTCATAGAACCAACTTCTGGGAATACTGGTATTGGATTAGCTCTTGCTGCGTCTGTAAAGGGATACAAAATAATTATCACAATGCCAGAAAAAATGAGCAAAGAAAAGCAAGTCGTTTTGGAAGCTCTCGGAGCGGAAATTGTTCGCACACCAACTGAAGCTGCTTGGGACGCTCCAGAAAGCCATATTGGAGTAGCAAAAAAATTAAACCAAGAAATTCCAAACTCTCATATTTTAGACCAATATTCAAATTTAGCAAATCCGAATGTTCATTATAAATTTACCGCTCAAGAAATATTGGACGAAATGGGTACTGATTTAGCAATGGTGGTTATCGGCGTTGGAACTGGCGGAACTATCACTGGTGTTGCAAAAAAATTGAAAGAAGAAATTCCAAATATTAAAGTAGTTGGAGTTGACCCTTATGGCTCAATTCTCGGAGGAGGTGATGAAATATATCCATATCAAGTAGAAGGAATCGGCTATGATTTTTTCCCCGATGTGCTTAATAATACACTAGTTGATGAATATGTAAAAACTGCTGATAAAGAATCACTTTTAATGGCAAGACGATTGATAAAAGAAGAAGGATTATTAGTTGGAGGTTCTTCTGGTTCGGCAGTTTGGGGTGCGTTGCAAGTAGCCCAAAATTTATCTGAAGATGAAAAGTGTCTAGTGATTCTACCTGATTCCATACGAAATTACTTATCCAAATTTGTTGATGATAATTGGATGAAAGAACAGGGATTTATCGAATAAAATTATAACATGCGCAAACAGCTATCAGAAAATGAAGTAGGTTTAATTCTAAAAACTTTACAGCGTTTATATCGCCGTAACGCTAGCGTAGCGATGTATAAATTGGTGTATAAGACTCACCCCGCAGATATGGCGTGGGTTTATCGGCATCTAAATTCTATCGAGCGAAAGGATATTTTCCAGTTCATTGAGAGAATGGAAGGACTTGGAGATTTTCTAAATGAGTTAGATGATGCTATTATTATCGAATTGTTTGGTTCCCTATCACCAAATCATATCGCTGAAGTATTGGGAAATATTGATGCTGATGATATTGTTGGTATTTTGGATGTTTTGCCGAATGAAACATCTACAGAAATCCGCGAATTGTTAAATCTAGAAGAACGCAAAGAAGTTGAAGAGTTGCTCCAGTATGATGATGAATCTGCCGGTAGGATTATGTCCACACATTTTGTTGCATTTCAGGAAATACTTACTGTTCAGGAAGCGATTGTTAAATTTCAAGAACTTAAAAACAAAGATACCGATGCACCGTTTTATATTTATGTAATCAATGAAAAAAATCAAATGGCAGGAGTTTTATCATTACGCCAATTACTATTAAACAAACCGAAAACTGCTCTTAAAGATATAATTGATGACGATTTTATAGCTGTTTCTCCAGATACCGATCAAGAAGAAGTCGCAAAACTAGTTTCTCAATATAATTATTTGGCCTTACCTGTTGTTGAAAAGAATAATGAGCTCGTAGGTGTTATTACTGTTGACGATGTGATAGACATTTTGCGAGAAGAAGCAACTGAAGATATTTTGAAAATGGCTGGTGCAGGACAGGATAGAGAAATTCTGTTAAAATCTACTTTTGATAATGCAAAAACTCGTTTCCCTTGGCTGATGGCAAGCTGGATTGGAGGAGTAATTGCCTTGATGATTATCGGCGCTTTCGAAACTTTACTAGAAAAAACAGTTGCACTTGTTGCATTTATTCCAGTTATTATCGGGATGGGTGGTAATGTTGGCACTCAAACTAGTACTATTATTGTTCGCGGTATTGCGACAGGCAGAGTAAATGTTAACGAAGTTTATAAAATTATCTTTAAGGAAATTAGAGTAGGAATGTTACTTGGTATTATCTACGGAGCATTTTTGGGTGTTTTGGCTTATTTCCGATTTGTTGATTTTACTAGTCCTGTGGAATTGGGTTTTATTGTTGGAATTTCAATCTTTTTCGCGATGACGATAGCGTGTACAATAGGCTCTCTGTTCCCTATTGTATTGGATAAACTAAACTTTGACCCGGCCATATCGACAGGTCCGTTTGTTACTACAGCTATTGATATTGTTGGTGTACTAATTTACTTTTACATTGCCACTTTTTTCTTGGGTTTTAAATGATTTTTGTAAAAATAATATTGTGGGGAGTTTCGCTCTATTATTTAGGAACTTTAATTTGGTTTATTACCGGTTTGAAAAAGTATAAATTACCTGTGTTCGATTTTAAAAATCCACTTTCTGTTTCAGTTATTGTTGCTGTCAGAAATGGAGAAATATCTCTCCAAAATCTGTTTTCTGATTTGGAATATCAGGATTATCCAGGGCAAGTTGAATTTATTTTTGTAGATGATGAATCAACTGATGATACTGCCTTGCTAATTCAAAATCAGTCAAAAAAAGATAGTCGTTTTCGTTTTTCATCATCAAAAGTTGGCTCATCATTACTGTCACATAAAAAGAAAGCATTAGATGCTGGAATTTCTACAAGTACTGGAGAAGTTATTCTTTTTACTGATGTGGATTGCAAAGTTAAATCTGGCTGGGTTTCTGCAATGGTTTCATACTTTCAAAATGGAGCTGATTATGTTATAGGTTATTCTGAAACTCTGACTGACAGCTCAATGGTTTCAAGTTTTCAATCTACTGATTTTTTGATGCTGATGTTAGCTTCTCTTGGAAGTACAAATAACGGAAATGCGTGGGCTTCAACTGGACAAAATCAAGGTTTCACTAGAAAATTGTTTGATGAAGTTGGCGGTTATGATTCTATTTGTGAATGCTTACAAGGTGACGATTCACTTTTTCTTCAAGTTTGTAGAAATATAAAGAAACCGAGAGTAGCATTTTCTTTATTATCTGATAGTTTTGTTGTTGGCAGAACTGAAAATTGTTGGAATAGTTTCATAAAACAACGAATGCGTTGGGCTGGAGATGCTCGACTTATGTGGAAATATAATCCTGTTTTCTTTCTCTCAATCCTATCCACATTTTCGTATAATCTACTTTTAATCCTATTCCTTTTATTGTCTGTTAAAGCACCTTATTTTTTTGGTGTGTTTTTTATTTTATTTAGTTTAAAGTTTGTATTAGAGTATATTTTGTTTAGAAATGGTTCTACTATTTTTATTCAAAGAGCTGGAATACACAAATTTGTTTTATGGTTTCTAATTCAAATACCGTATATTATTTATATGGGGATAGGTAGTTTTTGGTCTTCACAATTATCATGGAGAGGGAGGAAGAGATCCTTCAAATAATTTATGTTATTTCTAATTTTACTAATTATTGTAGTTTATGGTATTCTTATTTTATGGTTCGCTGATGGGTTACAGCATCACGATAAAAAAGAAGAACAACTAAACATAGATGCAATGCCTTTAGTATCTGTGATAGTATCTGCAAGAAATGAAGAAAAGAACATTCCACAACTTATTTCTGCACTTAATCAACAAAGTTATCCACATCACTTATACGAAATATTAGTTGCTAACGACCGCTCTTCTGATGGTACTGCTAAACTACTACAGAAACTTGCACATCATCAATCAAACTTGACTGTTGAAACAATCAAAGAAACACCACTTGGGTGGTCTCCTAAAAAATGGGCATTAAGTCAAATTATAGAAAGAGCAAGGGGAGAAATACTAATACAAACAGATGCTGATTGCATACCAACAAGCAAATGGATTGAAACAATTGTACAAGAATTTGATGATCCTTCTGTTGGATTTGTTTCCGGACCAGCGCCACTGACAAATCATAAAGGATATATTGATAATCTCTTCGAGATGGAAAGTCTTGCACAAGATGTATTTTCTGCTGGTGCCCTATCACACGGATTTGCATTATCTTGTACAGGTCGAAATATAGCATTTCGGAAATCAGTTTATGAAGAAATTTCAGGATACGAGGATATCCAAAACTTTCAATCAGGCGATGATGATTTATTATTACAAAAAGTAGCTACACAAACTAAATGGAAAGTAAAGTTCTCACTAGAAAAAAACAGTATCGTCGAATCTCCGCCACCTAAATCAATCGTGCAATTTGTCCGACAACGCCTGAGGTTTGCTTCAAAAGGACTATCGTATTATCAAATGCAATCGAGTACTGGTTTAAAATTGATTTTGCCATTTCTTTACCTCGCTAATTTTGTAGTTGTTATTTCTCTGTTGAATTTTGCACAACTTGCTTCTTTTTTATGGCTTGTTCCTCTTCTTTTAAAAGCTATTTTTGATGGAGTTATCACTTATATATTTTATTCTCGGCTAAAGTTAAATTGGTCTTTATCGGTTTTCGCAGTGCTTACACTACTCCATCCATTTTATGTAGTTATTTTTGGTGCTTTAGGTCCATTTACAACGATTAATTGGAAGAGATAATTGAGAATATTCTTAATTATATTATTTGGTGTTGGATTATTAACTGCAAAAACTCTCCATTACGAAATTGATTTGTGGGGAATCCATGTTGCTGATGTTGAAATGGAAACTTCTGACACATTATTTGAAAATATCCCGTCAAAAGTAATACTATTTACTACGAAAACCACCCCTTTTACATCTAAATTATTCAGAGTTAATAATCATTACAAGACCATTGTAAGTAAAATTGATAATAGAGTTCTTTATTTTAGTAAAAGCACTTTTCAACCTGGAGTAGAAAACAAAATATCAACACAATTAATTGGCGGTAATATTTGTTACACTAATTCTGATATTTGTATCCCAGACAGTACTTTCAACATATTCTCATTTCTTGAGTATTTATGCCATTTTGCAGAAAAGGGGTCGCAAAATAAATTTCTAATTGAACGCGAAGGATTGTTGTATAACGCTAATTATAAATGTCAAAATATTGATAATTCTACAACATTAATAGAATTGAAAATGACTCAAAAGAATAATGTTTCACAATACCAAGTATTTGAACACACGGATATATTTACTTGGGCAATATTCAAGGAAAACACTACTAAGAATATTTGGATGAATACTGAGCTTAATGAAATTCTTCGCTGTGAGTTTAAATCAGGATTGGTTAGATTAACTGCCAAGAAAACTGTTAAAAATGAATAAATTAATCAAATTTATAAAAGAAAATCCTAGATTTTTGATGACAATGCTAATTATAATGATTGGTATTGCGTTAATGTTATACTTCGGTATCGACACAAAAGCAGTAGCTATCGTAGCTATTGTTGTAGGTTACATAACGAATGCTTTTGCTGGTTTATCAGCATTAATTTCTCTAGTTCCTTTTATTGGTCCATTAATAGTAAAAGTGTTTACTATTCCATTTTTTTGGCTACTAAATGGATTGGGATATTTCACATCTGCTTATGCTATTAAAAAGGGTTACGCGAAAGATGTAGTCAACCATCGTATTATTACTTTTGTTTTATTGATTGGAATTGTAATCGGTTATATTCTAGGGCATTTAGTTCCGTTAAGATAAAACCACAAATAATTTAAAAAAATATATATTTACCCTATTTGGATAATGATATCTGATATCTAGTTGTAGCGATTTAGATACACCCAAACTTATCTATAAAGCTACAAAGTGTATTATGTAAAAAAGACAAACTAAATTCTATCTTATTTATTGGTGAAACTATTTACAAATTATAAGTTTGCAACTTTTCGTAAAGTCTATAAAAAATCCTAATAATAAATTGTTGTGTATTCCCAAATCCTTGTAAATTTATAAATGGATATGGGTGTCCAATTATGCTATTAGCGTTGTATTCAAAATCGGTAAAATATGCCATTAGTGCAATGGCATGTTTGGCATTGATTTATGGAAAAGAGTTAAAGAAAGTAAAAGATATTGCAAGAGAATGTAGAATCCCAAATCAATATCTTGCAAAATTAATTAGTGATTTGCGACAAGCTCATCTAGTAAAAGCAGTGCGTGGTCCCACAGGAGGAGTCAAACTCTCAAGAAACCCGTCCGATATTAAAATATTTGAAGTTATTTCTGCAGTAAACGAACCTCCTATCAATGATATGGAATGTCTTTTAGGACTTGGTTGTTGTGGCGATGACGATGAATGTCCGTTTCATGAAACTTGGGCAGAAATAAGAAACAAAATTCATTTAGATATTGAAAAAAAAACATTAGCAGATTTTGTTAAAATGAAAAATAAGTAAAATAATGAGAAAGGAAGTAAATGAAAATTAATAATAGATGGCTCGTAGTTGTTGGAGCAATATTGATTCAATTGTGCTTAGGTGCAATTTATGCATGGTCTGTATTTACGCCAGCACTGAAAGATGCCGGATGGACAAAAGTAGATACGCAAGTTGTGTTTTCTGTCGGACTAGCATTTTTTGCAATTGTAATGGTCTGGGCTGGGAAAAAACTTGGTGTTTGGGGGCCACGAAAACTTGCTACGATAAGTGCAATTGTTCTTGGCTTGGGTTATACACTTGCTGGATTATTCGGAGGGACTAATTTCTGGGCTTTGGTAATCCTAATTGGAGTCATTGGCGGTGCAGGAATCGGTATCGGATATGTGGTTCCTATTGCTGTTGGTATGCGATGGTTCCCCGATAAAAAAGGGATGATTACAGGACTAGCAGTTGCCGGATTTGGTTTTGGCGCGATGCTTTGGGTTAAACTAGCAGGTGCATGGGGGCATTTAATTTCAAATGTAGGGCTATCCAACACATTTACAATTTACGGAATTGCTTTCGCTGCATTAGTTTTAATTGGTGGAATTTGGATGGTATTTCCACCCGAAGGATATAAACCAGAAGGATGGGAACCACCAAAAGCAAA
The DNA here is from genome assembly GCA_014381725.1 of Fidelibacterota bacterium. Taxonomy (GTDB): domain Bacteria; phylum Fidelibacterota; class Marinisomatia; order SCGC-AAA003-L08; family JACNLC01; genus JACNLC01. The sequence goes on from JACNLC010000080.1 coordinate 34,235, forward strand.
TGATGATGGTTCTGCTGTTGCTGGTTCAGTTGACTATCACAGCAGTGATATGTTAAGTACTCCTCAGTTCTTTATGATTTTCTTAACATTTGTATTTAGTGCAGGTGCTGGTTTAATGTCAATTGGTTTAATGAAACTCTACCCAATGGAAGCACTGCAGGGAGCTGGATATTCTATGGCAGAAGCAAGTGCGATTGCTGGAACTGCAATGGCAGTATTTTTCAGTTTAGCAAATGGATTTGGTAGAATTATCTGGGGAACTTTAAGCGATAAGCTTGGAAGAAAACAATCTATAATTATAATGACAGCGACTCAAGGTGTAATTGTAATTTTATTCACATCTATGGCAAGTACTCCAGCTTTACTTTATTTGGGCGCAACTTTAATAGGATTTAACTTTGGCGGAAATTTTGCACTGTTCCCGACCATCACTGCCGATACATTCGGTGCAAAAAATATTGGTGAAAATTATCCATTTGTTTTCTTGGCATACGGAGTTGGCGGAATATTCGGGCCTATACTTGGCGGAAGACTGGGTGATATAGGTAATTTTCCGTTAGCATTTACAATTTGTGGTGTTGCTTGTCTTGTAGGTGCAATTCTAATTGCGACTGTTAAACCAGCAAAAAATAATAAAACAATAGATAAAAAATAGAAAGGAAAGTACAATAATGTCAAAAGTATATAAAGCAGATTACAGAGATGCAAAAATTGCACATATCCCAGATATGGAAACATACAATGCTCTCTATCAAAAATCAATTAATGATCCAGATGCGTTTTGGGCTGAACAAGCTGAACGATTAACTTGGAGCAAAAAATGGGATAAGGTATCAGATGTTGATTTGAAAGATGCAAAAATCAAATGGTTTGAAGGCGGAAAATTAAATGTAGCTTACAACTGTTTGGATCGCCATGTTGAAGCAGGTCATGGGGACCAAGTTGCTTTAATTTGGGAAGGAAATAATCCAGAAGAAGATAAAACTTTTACATATAAAGAATTGACTGACGAAGTTTCAAAATTCGCTAATGCACTTAAACTAAATGGTGTTGTAAAGGGTGACAGAGTTTGTTTGTATATGCAAATGATTCCTGAACTTGCTATTGCTATGTTAGCTTGTGCGAGAATTGGTGCAGTACATTCAATCGTTTTTGGTGCATTTTCACCTGATTCACTTCGCGACAGAATCAATGATTCTGACTGTAAAATTTTAGTAACACAAGATACAGGTGTTCGTGGTAAAAAATTGAATATCCCGATGAAAGCAAATGCAGACAAAGCAGTTGCTGATACTCCATCTATTCAAAATGTATTTGTTGTAAAACGAACCGGTGCAGAAGTTGAAATGTCTGATGGCCGTGACCTTTGGTGGCACGATGAAATGGCAAAAGTGGATGCAAACTGTCCACCTGAAGAAATGGATGCAGAAGATCCACTATTCATTCTTTATACTTCAGGTTCTACAGGAAAACCAAAAGGAATATTACATACAACAGGTGGTTATCTGACTTTTGCATCATTTACTCACGAACTAATTTTTGATTATCAAAAAGATGATGTTTACTGGTGTACCGCTGATATCGGTTGGGTAACAGGTCACTCTTATATTGTGTATGGACCTCTTGCAAATAGAGCTAAAACAATGATGTTTGAAGGTGTCCCAAATTATCCTGATTTTGGTCGATTCTGGCAAATTGTAGAAAAACATAAAGTTAATAGTTTTTATACAGCACCTACAGCTCTCCGTGCGTTAATGGCACAAGGAGATGAGTTTGTAACTCCACACGATCGTTCAAGCTTAAAACTATTAGGTACAGTCGGTGAACCAATTAAAGAACCAGAATGGTTATGGTATTACAATCTTGTTGGAGAGGGTAGATGCCCTGTTGTTGATACTTGGTGGCAAACAGAAACTGGTGGAATTTTGATTACTCCATTGCCAGCAGTAACACCATTAAAACCGGGTTCAGCAACACTTCCGTTTTTTGGAGTTAAACCTGTCATCTTAGATCAAGAAGGTAACGAAAAGGATGGTAATGGTGTTGAAGGATTATTGGCAATTAAAACCAGTTGGCCTGGACAGATGCGAACTTTGTATGGTGACCATAAACGATTCTTCGAAACATATTTCCAAATGTATCCTGGATATTACTTCACAGGCGATGGAGCAAAACGAGATGAAGACGGTTATTATTGGATTACTGGCCGAGTAGATGATGTGCTGAATGTTTCAGGTCACAGAATTGGTACAGCTGAAGTTGAAGGTGGAATTGGAAAAGCTGATGGTGTAGCAGAAGCGGCTGTTGTTGGTTATCCTCACGATATTAAAGGACAAGGTATTTATGCTTATGTTACTTTAATGAGAGGAATTGAACCAAGCGATGATATCAAAAGAGATATACTCAAAACAGTCACAGTGGATATTGGTCCACACGCAAAACCTGACAAAATCCAGTTTACTCCAGCATTACCAAAAACTCGTTCAGGTAAAATTATGCGCAGAATTTTGCGTAAGATTGCAGAGAATGAGATTGATTCACTTGGTGATATTTCAACATTAGCTGATCCGTCAGTTGTTGATTCACTAGTGGAAGGAAGACAGTAAAACTAGTTTTTTGCCTAGGGCAATTAGCTGTTAGTAAGAGAGCCGTTCAACGAACGGCTCTCTTTGTTTTATTCTTCACCTAAAGATTCTTTTGGAGAGGCACCATATTTATTTTCATAAGGGTCGCTATCTAAAACAGTTAGAACGAACAACCAAACTGCTCCAATAAATGGAATAACAGCAATCAAAAACCACCAACCAGTTCTACCTGTATCATGTAATCTTCTGACAAAGACAGCAAATCCAGGTATAAAAATAGCTATTGAATAAAGCAAATAAATCCAACCATAATTAAATAAAACAGGTTCACCACCAAAGTAAAATGTTGTACCAGCTATATTGTCTAAAATAGCTGCAACCAAAGAAAAAAACATATTAACAAGAAGAAACATCCAATATTCAATTCTTTGTGCTCGTCCAGTGAAGT
>JACNLC010000027.1 GCA_014381725.1 Fidelibacterota bacterium
TTTTTATTGGGTGCTTATGATATTTTGGTAGAATGGCATTTAAACTATTTCAAAAGCCAAGTAGATAAACTTTTTAAAAATGGAAAGACACTAAACCAAATCAATAAAAAATACTTAAACGAAGTAAAATGTCATTACGACGATAATGAAGTGAATGATTTTCAAAATTCTTTGCACCTAACCAGCAAATTGAAAAAACAAATATTAAACAATAATCTATTTGGTGTGGATATTGATAGTAACGCCGTTGAAATTACCAAATTCAGTTTAAATATGAAGGCACTTGAAAATACTACACATGATGAGTTATATGAAGATTATGATTTATTTCACCAAACCCTTTTACCTGAATTGGGGAATAATATCAAATGTGGGAATTCTCTCGTCGGCTCGGATTATTTTGATGGAAAAATTCTTTTTGATATGGATGAACGAAAAAAAGTAAATGCATTTGATTGGGAAGTGGAATTTTCTGAAATATTTAAAGAAGGTGGATTTGATTGTGTAATTGGAAATCCGCCGTATGTGAAAGCTCGAGACTACAACAAAGATAAAGATTTTTGTAGAAATTATTTAAATAAATCATCAAAATACCAAACACTATACCTTATGTGGGATTTATACATTCCATTTGTTGAAAAAGGACTAAACATTCTAAACACAAATGGGTTTTTCGGATACATTATACCAGATACATTGGAGAAATCTGAATATTCAAAATTGATAAAAAAATTCATTCTGAAAAACTATTTTGTTACCCAAATTGACTTTTTTCCTGAATCTTATATTTTTCATTCTGAAAAGAAAATTGTAGGGATAAAAAATATAGTTTTATTTGTAAAAAAATCTAGAGGTAAGAAAACACGAAAAATCATTCATGCAATTAATTACACAGAAATTCAAAAGGAAAATATAGTTCAGTACGATGAAAATATATTTTCAACTTATAATTTGGAAATAGATCTAAATAATGTAGAAACATTAACTCTTTCAGATATTTGTTTAGTGAGTTATGGATTAAGACTAAACAGCGATAAGGATGATAAGAATCCAAAATTTAAAAAAGTTGATTTATTATCTGATAAAAAAAATGAGATAAACTGGAAACCTTTTACTGAAGGAAAATATCTGTCAAGATACAATATCAATAAATATAAATTTCTTGAATTGGATTCTGATAGATGTCCTAAAAGATTGGTTAGACCTACTTTTAAAGAATTATATGAATCTAATAAATTACTTTTAGGTCGACAAAAAAGGGTATGTGTCTTTGATGAAAAGAATACCATTGTTGATAATACAATTATGGTTTGTTCATTGCACAAATCTTTTGAAGGATTAGAAAATTCAAACTTAAATAAATATTACAATAATCTTAATGCGAACAGAGAATATCTAGTTCAACAATCAAAGAATCACTCTCTAAAATATTTACTGGGTATTCTAAATTCTACTATCACAAAATATTATTTAATGATTATTACTAAAGGTGGAATTGATGCTTATCCTGACGATTGGAAAAATGTAATTATACCATTTTTAGATATTGACAATAAAAAAGACAAAGCCCACCACGACCAAATGGTTGTATTTGTTAATACAATGTTGTCGTTAAATAAAGAGTTGCAAAAAGTAAAAACCGAACACGAAAAGGAACTAATACAACGACAAATAAATGCCACCGATAATAAGATAGATAAATTGGTGTATAAACTCTATGATTTAACACCAGAAGAAATTGATATTATAGAAGAAAGTGTAAAATAATTATGTCCAATAAAAACACAACAATAATCGAATGCCCGGAATGTGGAAAAGAGATTGATATTCATGATGGTTTAACGCATCAATTAGAAAAACAATTTACCGAAAAATTTGAAGCAGAACGGAAAGCTGAAAAAGATAGGATTAGTTCCTTGGAAAAGAAATTGTCTGATGAAAAAGATATTTTAGACAAACAAAAGGAAGACATAAAAGCATCTATTGAATCCGGCATCAAAAAGGAAATGAAATCAGAGCGGGAAAAAGTAGAAGCGGAGGTAAAAAAGAGTCTCGCAAAGGAAAACAGCGACCAATTTTCCATGATGGAAAAAGAATTAAAAAAGAAATCCGAACAAGTAAAGGATCTCAATAAATCCAAAGCAGAGATTGAGAAACTAAAAAGAGAAAAAGATGAATTAAAATCTGAAGCAGAAGCGGAAGCACAAAAAGAATTAACGAAAGTTCTGATTGAAGAAAAAAAGAAGATTCAAAAGGTTGAAGAAGATCGAAATGAGATGAAAGTGAATGAATTGATTATGCAACTGGAAGACCAAAAAAAGCTCACGGAAGAGATGAAGAAAAAACAAGAGCAAGGGTCCATGAAATTGCAAGGAGAAGTTCAGGAAGTGTTAATCGAAAAATGGCTTGTTGCTCAATTCCCATTGGATACAATTGAAGAAATAAAAGCGGGTGCAAAAGGTGCAGATTGTTTACAAATTGTAAATACACATTCTCGCCATAATTGTGGTATGATTTATTATGAGAGTAAAAGGACAAAAACGTTTCAGCCGTCATGGATAGAAAAATTCAAAGCCGATATGAGAAACAAAGGGGCTGGCATTGGGGTTTTAGTCACAGAATCAATGCCAACAGGTATGGACAGAGCTGGACAAATGAATGGTGTTTGGGTTTGTAACTTCGAAGAATTTAAAGCCCTATCTAAAGTATTAAGAGAATCGGTTATTCAAGTGAGTAATGCATTGGTATCTCAGGAGAATAAAGGTGGAAAAATGGAAATGTTATACACCTTTTTATCCGGGAATGAGTTCCGTATGCAAATTGAAGCCATCGTTGAAGGATTCTCCCAAATGAAAAATGATCTTGAAAGTGAAAAACGATCCATGCAGCGTATTTGGAAACAGCGTGATAAACAAATTGAAAAAGTAATCCATAATACGGTAGATATGTATGGCTCCATTAAAGGTATTGCCGGGAATGCCATTCAACCGGTAAAACAATTGGAATTGGGTGGTGGATCGGCAGAATTGGAAGAATGAAAACATTAACCAAATCAAGATTTAGCGTTGCTTTAGAATGTCCTACAAAATTACGTTATACAGGCAAAAAGGAATATGCTAGTAATAAACAGGATAATGACTTTCTCCAAGCGTTGGCGGAAGGCGGATTTCAAGTAGGTGAATTAGCAAAACAATATTATCCAGATGGTATTTCTGTAGATGAATTAGACTATGATAAAGCGTTAGCAAAGACGAACAAATTACTTGAGAAAGAAAATGTAACCATATTTGAAGCAGCCATTCTTTATGATGATCGATTCTTTATTCGTGTTGATATTTTAAATAAAATCGGAAATAAAGTTGAATTAATCGAAGTCAAGGCGAAATCGTATCATTCTGACAATCCAAATTTCTATTATAAACGGGAAAAAATCAGTGATTATATCCGACCCGGTTGGCGACCTTACTTATTTGATGTGGCTTTTCAAACATGGGTTATGGAACATGCATTCCCGGAGTGGCAGGTTAAGCCTTATCTCATGATGGCGGATAAAAATAAAACCACCACCGTCAATAATTTAAATCAGCATTTTCGTATTAGAAGAAACAAAGACGATCATAGACGAAAAGAATGTTATACTTTCCCTGAAGGGATTGATGTGCATGTAGGAGATAAAATCCTAGGCAAAATAAAAGTACGAAATTTGGTGAATCAAATTTGGGCAGGAAACGCTATTCCCCCAGAGAAGAGAACAGCCGAGGATGTAAAAGACTTTGAATCGCGTATTTATGAATACGTTGATTATTATAATAAGACTGGTGATGTTTATCTACAGGGAGTCGGAAAACATTGTAAAGAGTGTGAATTTCATAAAGATAAAAAACATCCTGATAAAAAAAGCGGTTTTGACGAATGTTGGAAACGTGCAAAAGGGGCAAACTTTGATGAGAGTGAACCCCATATTTTTGATATTTGGTTTAAGCCAAAAATAAAAGAATTATTACAGGATAATATCTACTATCAAAAGGATGTGGATATAGAAAAATATTTGATGAAGCGATTGAAGTCAGGTCAGTTAGAGTATACCGGAACAAGAAGCACAAGGCAAGCGCTTCAGATTGAGAAAGTTCAGAATAACGATATTCGAGAAGATATTAAGGAAGAATTATTTGAAAGTATGGATGATTGGGTTTTTCCACTACATTTTATCGATTTTGAGACCAATATGATGGCCATCCCTTTCAATAAAGGAAGAAAGCCTTACGAACAAATTGCATTTCAGTTTTCGAGTCATACCTATTATGAAGATGGAACCATTACGCATGATGAATGGGTCAATACTGAACAGGGGAAATTTCCAAACTATGAATTTGTGAGAGCCTTAAAATATGGTTTAGATAAAGATGAAGGAAGCATTTTTCGTTTTGCTGATCATGAAAATACGGTATTGAATCAAGTGCGAGATCAAATGATTGACGATGGAGATGAAAGTCTTCAAGAACTCATTGATTGGATTCCAACGATTGCTGTCGTGGATAAAAATGAGCCACCACCAGACAGGAATATGGTGGATATGCTGAAATTGGTTCAGAAACATTATTATCAAAAAGATATGGGTGGATCCAACTCCATAAAACAAGTATTACCTACTGTATTAACCCATAGTGCATTTCTCAAAGATAAATATAGTTCCCCGTTGGAATTTGGAACAAACCTAGTGGGTAAAACGATTTGGCAGAAAGAAGATGGAATTGTGTTGGACCCTTATAAACTGTTGCCACCTATTTATGAAGATATTGATCAATCGCAGGATTCTTACCTAGATGAAAAAGGTAATATCAGAGATGGCGGTGCTGCCTTAATGGCTTATTCTTATTTACAGTTTTCAGATTTAGATAATGAAAGACGTAATGCCATTACGAAGGGTTTACTACGCTATTGCGAATTGGATACTTTGGCTATGGTAATGATTTATGAACATTGGAATTCTTTGAAATAATATTATTTTAATAACGACACCAACTGACTTATTGCCAATATAACTTCTTGTAGAAATAGGAGATAAAATGAAACAAGAAGACAAAAAAAGAGAGCCCATGCCATCAGTATTAAAGCATGTCATGGAGCAAAACCCTACTTTAACTAACGAAGAAGCCATCATAGAAGCACTTGCTATGGAAGACCGTTATCATGAAGCCAACCAAGAACGGGATGCCAAAAGGAATATTGAAATCAAAAAACAAATTGATCTGTCTTTAAAAAGAGAACATTATAATCTTTTGTTTGAATATATGGATGAATTAAGAAAATGAAACGAAAACCGAGTAGCCATTGCCTATTGTGTAATAAGATAATAGATGAAATTGATGGCAAACGGATTGTGGCCCAAAAAACTTTGAGAACCTATATTTCAGAAACCTATCGTGGTGGCGGTAATCCTGATTTCCCTGAGTTAAGTATTAAAATAGATGATACTATTTATATTGTTCTTGGCGGGAAAAAGGGAATGTGGTCTGATGAATTAATCCAGAAAGTAACAGATATTTATGCGAATCATACGCATCCCTGGTTCTGTCAGAAATGTGCCTATAAAACCTGCCATATTTGTGGGGAAATAATAAATAACCCAATTGGGTCCGATGTCATATACGATGATGGATGCATATCACATGTTGCAGCTTTAGGCTATAACCCTGGCTGTGTGAATGCATCTTGCGAAAACTATAAAAAGTGGGGTGGAGAATAATCAATGCTCGACAAGTGCATTTTTTTCCAGAAGACATAACTACTTCCTAGAAGTGCGGTGGCGATGCTAATATCCAATATCGCCACGCTGATTAGAAAGATGTAATTGTTGTGAGCCACACTGGATAAAGTTGCGCCTGTCACGACCATAATCACTAAAAATAGAAAGAATCCTGGCCTGAAAAATTGCCATACTTTAGGTTCGCTTAGCAAACTTATTCTGATGAGATTTTTTTTGCAACTCTTGCTGAAAAGATATTTTGCTTTCAGCCCTCCAATGAACAGTCCGATGACAATAGCCAACCAAGTCCAGTTTTGTTCTGGCTTCAATGTTTCAGCTTCGATCAGAAGGCTACCACCTTTTGACACCAGAATGATTCCCCCAATATACCAGAGAAGCGCAGCCAAGATTATGAGAGTTCGAGAAGTTGCTATCATTTGCGGTTATCAATCTATGTAAGACAAGATAGTGTGCTAAACATATGAATCATAGGAAAAAATGAGTGTCTCTAAGCATTATAATCGGAAGTTCATTATTTGAGCAATATCGCCTGTTTAGTTTGCAAAATTTCACCGTTTAGTTTCAGTTGGTAAAAGTAAATACCAGAACTCATATTCTTAGAATGCCACAAAACAGATTGGGTACCTTGTTGTTGGTTTTGATTCACAAGAGTTTCAATCAATTTTCCATTAATATCATAAATAAACATCTCAACGAAGCCAAGAGAAGGGATTTGATAATTGATGGTTGTAGCAGGGTTAAAAGGATTGGGGTAATTAGACAAAGCGACAGTATGACATATAAGATTATTATCCATAGAAACAGTAATTTTTGATGAATCATACATTCGTGCAAAAGTATTGGCGATGTTAAAACCATTCGGCACAGGATTTTCTTCTTCAAGCGATGTAATAATCGCCACAATCCCCAAATCTTCGGCAAGATAATAATACGACCGCAAATATGAATATTGAATCGGCGTTCCCATCCAATAGTAAGTATATTGCTCCTCGTAATTGATTTGAATACACTCGTGCTCACCGAGTCCATTTGGCAAAATTACGGTGCCATACGCATCTGCAAACCCAGAAAATTCATATTCGATGTTGATGTCAAGTCCGCTCATAAACACATCAAAATTCGTTGTTCCAGAAAAATACGATTGATACGAAAGATTATCTGGAAAATCAATAATCGGTGGCGAAAATGGAACGCTGGGCGAATCAGGAACACCAATTTCATCATAAAACCCAAAATTCTTCCGTCCAGTTCCAGCAAGAAAATCGAGATACATCCACGCAAAACCGTTTTCGTTGGTTATTCGTTCTGCAATTGTGGCATTTGTGAAATCACCACCATGTCCACCGTCATTGACATCCACATAATCAATAATCAAAGAATCCGAAGTTACTCCCTCGGAAAAATCGAAAATATGCGGACCACCTTGATTTCCGGTCAATCCAATCACGCCTTGCGGAGATGGAATATTATACATTTTGTAATAACCACCAATTTCATATTGTAAATCCTCAATTGTGATGGTCGGTTGTGAAAAAACCATCGACAATAACACTGCAAAAACAGTGATATATTTCATTGTTCCCTCCTGTTTTTATGCTACGAAACACTCAAAGTATTAGATTTCCGAAAACTCTGTTCGTTCTTTCAACTCATTAGATGTCATATCCAGTTTTGTAGTTGCTTATGAGTTTTTTTGTTTAATTTCTAAAACTCATCATAGTTTCTTTGTTTAAATTAATACTATTATTTTTGTGATTCCAAATATTTTGTGAACTTTGCATTGGTGTTTTTCTATTTCTACTTATTCTATCAGTACCACTTCCACAATATCGGTAAAATATAAATTAGATATATATATCTTGAATTCCAATATAAGTATTTGCTAAATTACAATGTTCGATAATAAGTAATTATTGATAATAGGTAATGATTAGTAAATAACAAATAGGAGAAGTATTCTATGAAATTGTTAACAAAAATAATGATGTGTGTGATGGTGGTTGGATTAGTATGGTCTCAAGACTATGTTGGTTCATCAGCTTGCATGTATTGTCATAGTGGTCAATATGGTGATTGGGCAGATTCAGGTCACCCATTTAAAGCCAATATCAAATCTGAGGGTTGGAATATTCTTGGACCAGGCGCAGATGGTGGACCTCAATATCCTGATTTTGTGTCTAACTACCAAGAAAACTGGATGAGCACATTAGGAACATCTTGGGACACTGATATAACAGGAGTTGTAGGTGGTTTCGGATGGAAAGCTCGTTTCTTAGATAATAGTGGTAAAATTGTAGGAACATTAAATAGTGAAATCAATCCGGGTGCAGGACAAAACCAATTTAATTTCTTTGATGGTGAAGAATGGGGTTGGGTTGATTATCATCCGAGTGATGACAAAACTTACAATTATGGATGTTTCCGATGCCATACAACTGGACCATCAGAAGAAGGAACTTGGTTAGATGGCGTAGATGGCTTAGGTCATTTTGCAGAAGACGGTGTCGGCTGTGAAGCTTGTCACGGACCTGGTAGCGACCATGTTGCCGGACCAAATTCAAGTAATATTGATCTAGTTTATGAATATAACATCACTGATACCACTGGCTTGGACTATGGTGGAGATATTGGTGTTGTTCCTCCAGACCCAAATGGCGATGATGTTAACTACCTTTGTGGTACCTGCCACAATCGTGGTTTTAATGCACCAATTGAAGCAAAGAGTGGTTATATTAAGCACCACGAACCATGGGAGGAATTTATAACAACAGATCACTATGAACATGGCATGACCTGTACAGATTGTCACGATCCTCATAAACGAGTTATTTGGGGTGGTGATGGTATAACTGCTTCTTGTACAAATTGTCATACAGATCAGCAAGAAACTATTAATCACTTAGGTGATGCAACTTGTGTTGATTGCCATATGCCATATGCTGGTAAATCTGCAGTAGCACGAGGTGAAAGTGGATATAAAGCTGACATCCATTCTCATCTATTTACAGTAACTGTTGATGCTGAATCTATGTTTAACGAAGAAGGTAATTTAGTTCAAGATGATGAAAATAGAGAAGCTTCTCTTGACCTTGGGTTCACTTGTTTAGGTTGTCATAATAATGACTCGACCGATGGCATTTTTGATAAAACAATTGAAGAAGCATTGGCATCAATTATTTCTACGAATGGAATTCACGGTTCATTAAATATAGAGCATGCAAATATTACTCCTTCTGGATATTCACTACAACAAAACTATCCGAATCCATTTAACCCAGAAACCACAATTGAATATACTCTTAAGGAATCAGGTTATGTGAAATTAGCTGTTTATGATATTTTAGGGCAGAATGTGGTTGATTTAGTAGATGGTAATATGAAAGCCGGTTTCTATCAACAAGTATTAAATGCAGAAAATCTTGGAGCTGGAATATATTTCTATAAACTAGAGACAAACAATTTCAGCGAAATGAAAAAGATGATTTTATTGAAATAATATTTTTCAAATCGTTTTTTAATAAAGAGGGAGAGTCAAATCTCCCTCTTTTTTTGTATATAACCAAAGAACCATTGCTTACTATGAGAAATAATTGCTAATATTAGTTATTGATAAGGGAAATTATTTATGAAATCGAAACATATTGATAATATTTCAAAACTCTCAGATTTGGTGTTCAATCTCACAATGAAGTGTGAAGAAAAAGAACAAATAATTGCACAACAAAATAATCTTACTCGGACAGAGTTTAGATGTCTAAGGATTATTTTTAAAGCACTAACTGTAGAAAAGTTAAACATAAATAATAAAGATATTTCTGATATTATGAAATTAACTCCGAGCCGTCTGACAAGAATAATCGATGGTTTAGTAAACAAAAATTATCTCTTAAGAGAAATCGACAAAAGTGATCGTCGCAATATCCGTTTTTCTCTAACTAACTACGGATTGGAAAAATCTACTTTAGCAAATCAAGAATTTTTGGATATTCATGAACAAATATTAAACGAAGTGGATCCTGAAATGCATTCAATATTAGTTAGTGGAATGGAACATTTTTTTGCAGCTGTAAAAAAAGTAATTGATAATCAAATTGCACAACTGTCCAAAACCAACCCTTGAGTATTTAAAAGAAAACATAATATCTACATAGGCCATTTCTGCATATAAATATATCCTAAATATTGTTACAAACTGATACACTTTACTTCTATACTTAATAACAAAAACATTTTTATTTTCCAATGGGGGAATTGAGCAATCTTATTGCAATTCAGTTAAAATTTAAAGAGAAGAAGGAGAAACAATGAAAAAGTTAGGTGTTATTTTTGGGTTCACAATGTTAATGTTGGTCAGCGTTCAAGCGAATTCTAGTAAATTCAGTTATGAAGGTGAAAATGGTCTAAAATCAACTTTGAGATTTGAAGTTGGGGAAACTCAATTGAAAACTGTAGAAAATTATCAACAAATTGTTAATAATGAATTAGGAGGAATTGGTGAGGAGGGGATGCCGAATATTCCATTATATTCAACACTGTATCAGATTGATCCAAGCAAAACTTATGAAGTAGAATATTCTGTAATACAATCTCATATTTTACAAAATATCTGGATTGAACCATATCAGTATGAAAAAGCTGATTCAGAGATGATAGTAAATGAGGATTTTTATTCTTCAAGTTCAGTATATCCAACAGAAAATTTGTTAGTATCAGATCCTGTTGTAATGAGAGATTTATATGCGTTGAATATCAGTGTAGTACCTTATAAATTCTATCCTAAAACTCAAGAGTTAGAAGTTTTTGACGAAATTGAGATTTATATAACAGAAACAGGTCAATCAGCAAATACTGAATTTTCAACAAAACCTAGATCAAGAGTTTTTGAAAATTTATATTCTGAAATGACTGTTAATTTTACACCTCGTGATTCTGAGGAATTTCAACAACCAGCAGTTCTTTACATTTGTGATGGGAATACAGATGACAATTTGTATTTCCAGCAGTTAGAACAATGGAGACACAAACGAGGATATATTGTTTACAAAGCATCAACAGATGATATTGGAACTTCCGCTTCATCAATAAAAAATTATATACAGCAAGCGTATGATTCATTTACTCCTACACCGGAATTTGTAGCATTAGTTGGTGATGTAGATGGACCAAATAATTTTGATATACCAACTTATTTCGAATCTTGGTCTGGTTATAGTGGCGAAGGCGACCATCCATATTCTCAATTGGATGGCAACGATTTACTTCCTGAAGTTATTTTAGGTCGAATATCTGTCAGAAGTAATACAGATTTAGCTATAGTTGTAAATAAAATCCTTCAGTATGAAAAAGCAACAGATTTACAGCAAAATATAAGTTATTACGAAAAAGCTGCTTTAATTGGAGACCCATCTGATTCTGGAGTTTCGACTATTATTACAAACGAATACCTTGCAGAGGTGATGTCAGCAAATGGTATGACAGATATCCGTGAAAAATATAGTGGTGGAAGTTGGTCATCTTGGATGCAAAATCAATTGGATGAAGGTGTTTTATATTTTAACTATCGTGGTTATTGGGGTACTAGCGGGTTTGATTCAGGTGATATTAATTCTGCCAACAATGGATTTAAATTACCTTTTGCTACAGTTTTAACCTGTGGGACAGGTGGATTTTCTGAAACAACCTGTTTATCCGAATCATTTCTAAAAGCTGGTACTTCTCCAACAAGTCCAAAAGGTGCAATTGCATCTGTAGGTACTGCAACAATAGGTACCCATACTGCGTTTAACAATATTATTGATATGGGTATTTATGATGGTATTTTCACCAAGAATGTAGAAACAGCCGGCGAAGCTCTTGTTTATGGTAAATTAGCTATTTATAACACTTACCCAACTAACCCCAATAACAAAGTGAGTATTTTTACACATTGGAATAATTTAATGGGAGATCCAACTACTCATTTATGGACGGATACGCCATTACAATTAACTGTAGATCATCAAGAAAGTATTGACTTTGGTACAAATTATTTAGAAGTTTTTGTACACGATGTCAATGGTCATTCAATCGACGATGCAGTAGTTACATTGTTAAAAGGTAATGATGAAATATTTATCAGTAATACTACAGGAAATTCTGGATATGCCTATTTTGATCTAGATTACTATTCTGAGGGTGAAATATCTATAACAGTTACTAAAAGAAATTGCCAACCTTACGAAGGAACGGTTGATATTGTTTCTCCTGCACAAAATGTGAATTTGGATAATCAATCAGCAATTTTGGTTGTAGATGGTAACGATGGAATGTTGAATCCTGGAGAAACAGTTGATTTATCAATTGCACTAACAAATTATGGAACCAGCAATTTAAGCGGAGTTACAGCAACTCTAAGTTCATTGTCGTCGGACATCGTTACTATAACCGATCCAACTGTAAGTTATGGTTCATTTGTTTCTGGTCAAACAAAAACAGAAACTGGATTTACATTTATTCTTAGTAGTTCTGCAACTTCTTATGATGATTTGTATTTTATGTTAAGCATAGAAGATAATGCATCCAACACTTGGTATTCTGTAATTCCTATTATAGTTTATGGACCTTATTTATCAGTTATTGATAATGGAAATGTTGCACCCGGCCAAACTGCAGATGTATATATTTCACTTGAAAATTTAGGATTAACTTCGATTGATGGGATATCTGCTGAACTCAGTTATGATGGTGATTTAATTGATGTTATCGAATCTACTATTAGTTGGGGCGATATAACTCCCGGTAATACTGTAGTTTCACAAAATCCAGTTACTATAGCTGTTTCTGGAGATATTGTGAAAGGGACTATAATTTCACTGCCATTGCATATTCAAAGTACTTTTGGTTATGATAGAATTGAGTATTACAATATACAAATAGGTGAAGTTACACCTTACGATCCGATGGGCCCAGATATGTCTGGATATTACATTTACGATTCTGGTGATATTGGATATGATTTAGCTCCGGTTTATAATTGGATAGAAATTAATCCAAGTAACGGTGGATCAGGTACAAGTTTAAATTTATCTGATAGTGGAGATGGTAATTTTAGTAATGCGATAAGTTATGTTAATCTACCATTCAATTTTAGATATTATGAAGTTGAGTACGATGAAATTACTGTGTGTACAAATGGTTGGATTGCCTTTGGTCATTCGGAACTAGAATCGTTCAGAAATTATCCAATTCCTGGAGCAGGTGGCCCGGTTGCTATGGTTGCAGCATTTTGGGATGATTTGAAAACAACAGGTGGTGGAAATGTATATGTTGATTCTGATAATGAAAGAGTCATTGTTGAATGGTCAAATATGAAAACTCAGAATAATAACCATACAGAAACATTTCAATTGATTTTATATAATAATCCAATTCCACCGTATGGAAATGGCGAAATTAAACTGCAGTATAAAACTTATAACAATACATCATCAGGCAACTACTCCGGTTATACACCGATACACGGAGGATATTGCACAATTGGTACTGAAAATCATTTTAGTAATGATGGTTTACAATATACATTCAATAATGAATATGCTCGGGCTGCAATGGTTCTAGATGATGAAACTGCTCTATTTATTACAACTCAAGCTCCAATAACAATGCCAATTCCTGCTTTGTCATATACTCCTGGGTTGCTTGATTTTCAAATTTTTCAAGGTCAATCAGCTACTGAAGAAATTGTAATATCAAATAATGGTGAGAGTGGCTCAATGTTAACTTATGATGTTGATATAGAATATCCAGAATCTACATCTCCATTTGATAATACAGGTGGTGGTCCTGATAATGCAGGTTATTTTTGGAGTGATTCTGATATAAGTTCAGAAATTGAATATAATTGGATTGATATTTCAACTAATGGATCTCAATTAGAATTTTCAACAAATGACCAAGCTCCTCCAGCAATTGATTTAGGTTTTGATTTTCCTTTTTACGGACAATCTTATAACCAGTGTATTGTAAATCCTAACGGTTGGGTCGGTTTTGGTAGTGATAATACATCGTGGAATAATGCAGGAATTCCATCTGTTTCTGCTCCTCAACCAGCTATATTTGCATTTTGGGATGATTTGAGTCCTACAAACAATGGTGCTTCTGGTTGTTACGATGATGGTGGGAATGTATATGTGCGTTCAGAAGGTGATAAATTTATTGTATGGTTTGATGATGTTTATCATTGTTCAGAGACTTATTCTGGGTTGTATGATTTTGAAGTTGTTATTTATGATAACGGAAATATTGATATCAATTATAGAGAAATGCAAGGTACAGTAACAAGTAGCACAATTGGAATTCAAAACGCAGTAGGTAGTGATGGTTTACAAGTTGTTTACAATAATAACTTCGTTCAAGATCAGTTATCATTGCAATTTAGAAAACCAAGTACTGCTAATTGGTTAGATTTAACTTCTAGCAACGATCTTTCTGGAGAGCTAGAATATGGTGAATCGACTAGCATTACTGTAGAAGCAAATTCTGCTGAATTACTTGAAGGATTATATAGTGCATCAATTAATATTCAAACAAATGCCCAACCATTGGCAGAAATCCCAGTTTCAATGACTGTATCTTATGCTGCGGTTACTATAGATTTACCTTTCCAAAATGGTTGGAATTGGTTTTCAGTAAATCTTGAAAATAATGATATGGGTTTAGAAAATGTGCTATCAACACTCGGTGAAAGCGCTAATCTAATTAAAAGCCAAACTGGATTTGCAACTTATTACGAAGGTTTTGGTTGGTACGGTATGGATTTAATTGAAAATGAAAAAATGTATATGATTAATATGCTTGCCAGTGAAAATTTAGTTTTCCAGGGTATTCCTGTTGATTTTGTTAATACACCAATCAGCTTATCTGATGGTTGGAACTGGATTGGTTATTTACCTCAGTTACCAAATACCCTAAACGAAGCACTTTATAGTATTGGAGATTTAGGTAGTTTAATTAAAAACCAAACTGGATTTGCAACTTATTACGAAGGTTTTGGTTGGTACGGTATGGATTCTATGGATCCAGGACTTGGATATATGTTGCAAATGTCTGATTCAGCTCAATTGATTTATGGTGCTCCAGATGGATTAACCAAAATTAAAAATAGTGAAGTTAATGAACTACACTGGAGTGTTGACTATCGTGCATTTGAATATAATATGACAATTACTGCCCAATTAGATAATATATCAGAGGGAGATGTTTTATCTGCGTTTGTTGGCGATGAAGTTAGAGGAGTTACAGAAGCAACATATTTCCCATTATCAGATAGCTATACTTTTAATCTAATGGTTTATGGTGAAACTGATGAAGAGCTCACTTTTAAAGCATTCCAATCAGGAAGAGAAGTTGAAGTAAATGGTAAAGTTACATTTGAGATTAACGGTATTGTTGGTAACGACTTTGAACCGATTTTACTGAAGACTAACAATCTACCAACTGAATTTGGATTATTACAAAATTATCCAAATCCGTTTAATCCTTCAACGGTTATAGGTTATCAGTTAAAAGTTAACAGTGATGTTAGAATAGATATTTTCAATATCAATGGGCAATTAGTTGAAGAATTAGTACAAGGTGAATTAGAAGCAGGATATCATTCAGTAGTTTGGAATGCTGATAATTTTGCATCTGGTGTATATTTTGTTAAATTGCAAGCTGGTGCCTTTATACAAACGCACAAGCTAGTATTGATGAAATAGAGGAATTTTAGTTAAAAGGACAGAACGGTGGTTATTGGAACACTTATAATTTTATTGTTAATAATGGTTTTGTTTGGTATTTGGGAAGTGTACCAACATCATCGTTCTATATCCAATATTCCGATTAGAATTCATATAAACGGGGCACGCGGTAAATCTAGTGTAACTCGATTAATTTCTGCTGGTCTGAGAGCAGGTGGATTTAGAACTATTGGTAAAACTACAGGTTCTGCACCTCGAGTTATAGATATAGATGGCAAAGATCGCATTATTCATCGGCTTAGGTCCGCATCAATAGGTGAGCAGATAAAATCTATAAGAAGTTTTTCAAAAAAGAAAATTGATGCATTAGTAATAGAATGTATGGCTGTCTTACCTCAATATCAGTGGATAGCAGAGCACAAAATGGTAAAATCCACAATTAGTGTAATTACAAATGTTCGGCCTGACCATATTGATGAGATGGGACCAACAATGGAAGATATTGCTAATTCTTTAGGAAATACAATTCCATTCAATGGAACATTGATTACTGCTGAACGGGATATGCTTCACACACTTTCAAAAGTTGCGGAAAGCAGAGATACCGATGTTCAAATAGCTTCACCAGAAATTGTTACTGAAGAATTTATGTACAAGTTTCCCTATGTAGAGCACCGAGAGAATGTTGCTCTTGCATTAAAAGTTTGCAGATTACTCAAAATAGATGACAAAACAGCTCTAAAAGGGATGTTGAATGCTCAACCTGATCCTGGTGCATTGTTCATTCAAGAATTGAAATTTACAGGTTCTGAGAATTATTTTGTTAACGCTTTT
This sequence comes from Fidelibacterota bacterium, assembly GCA_014381725.1. Classification (GTDB taxonomy): domain Bacteria; phylum Fidelibacterota; class Marinisomatia; order SCGC-AAA003-L08; family JACNLC01; genus JACNLC01. Next base: position 16,321 of record JACNLC010000027.1, read on the forward strand.
GCAGCAAATGACCCACAGTCAACTCACACTATTTGGGAATCTGTATCGAAAAGATTACCTAATTATCCAGCCTGCGTATTTTTGAATACACGAGATGATCGTCGTTCACGAACCGAACAATTATTAGAAATGACATTCCAAAAAATAAAACCTTCTAAAATTATTATTCGTGGAGATAATATTCCAGATATTAACAATTATAAAAATGGTTTTGATTTTGATTTGAGCATTTTCCCAAATTCTGCTGATACAGAACAAATAATTAGTGATTTTGAGTCAATGAATAATCACATTATTTTTGGTATTGGAAATATGGTTGGATGGGGTGAACAACTAGTAAAAGAACTAAGGGAATATAAAAATAATGGTTGAAATTGCAATTGGTTTAGGAATATTCCTGAGTTTGGTTTTCACAGAAACCTTAGGGGTTACCGCCGGTGGATTAATTGTTCCGGGTTATATAGCATTGAATCTAAACGACCCTTTGCGTGTGATTAGCACATTTGCAATTAGTTTATTAGTGTTTATGGTGGTAAAAGGTTTCTCGGATAAACTGTTGATTTACGGAAAACGTCGTCTGGTATTTTCTTTATTATTGGGCTTTATATTTGGTTACTTATCAAGACAACATTTATCTTTCCCACAGGATGATTTGAATTTATCATCAATTGGATATATTATTCCAGGTTTGATTGCAAGTTGGATGGACCGTCAAGGTGTTGTAAGGACGATTAGTGTAATTGTTATTACAGCAAGCATCGTCCAGTTAATGTTAATGATTTTTGAAAAAGGGTTGATTCATAATGTTTAGACCACAAATACAAAAAACTCAAACTCTAGTAGCATTAGCGGTATTTTGTGCAGTTATGGTGTATTGGTCCTTTCATTCAACAGTTGTGCATGAATCTAGGGGTTACGAAGATAAAATTAATGCAACTGATATTATGTCAAGTGCTTTGAAATCGCTTAAAACATTTGGTAAAACAGAAAAAAATGTTATTATCTACAAAGATATTGATCCAAATTTTTCAGGATTAATTTTCAAAGATGATACCAAATTAAAAACCGGACCAGGTGATTTGGAATCAAAACAAACAACATTAAAGCCAAACTTTTCAGCATTAGTTGTCGATTTGTTAATTGAAGCAGGTGTTAAAACAGGCGATACAATTGCAGTTGGAATGACAGGTTCTATGCCTGGAGCAAACATAGCATTATATAGTGCATGCGAATCTCTTAATGTTGTTCCTATTGTAATATCTTCTGTTGGTGCATCAATGTGGGGTGCAACTGATACAAATTATACTTGGCTAGATATGGAAAATCATCTTTACAACGAAAATATAATTTCTTATAAAAGTATTGCGGCATCTTTAGGAGGTGTTGGAGACTGCTTGCGGAAAGATGGAAATTTTGGAGGAGCAGAATCAAGGCGAATTGCAGAAAAGGCAATTGATCGAAATAATGTGAATCTTATCGATTATGAAGTTCCAAGAGGGAGGAAAAATCTAAGCAAGAGTATTGAACAGCGAATGGAATTATACAGAAGAGTTGGAAGTTTAAGCTCTTATTCTGTTTATGTTAACATCGGAGGAGGTGTATCGAGTCTTGGCGTAGGAGGTGGAGATAAAGTCCGAAAATCTGGTGTACTTTCTGCAGATGTTGTAAATAGTTATGACCTTAATAATTCAGTAGCCAAAGTGTTTGCTGAGAATGGTATCCAAATTATTCATATTTTACAAATACCTAAACTTGTGAAAAATATAATTCCTTGGGGAAGTGACAAACTTCCTATTGGAGAAGGAAAATTATTCTATGATAAAAGATACAATTTGTTGGTTACAGTTTTTGCTTTACTACTTTCTTTAGGGTCTGTAATTGCAGTTGGAATCGTAAGTCATCGGCAAATCAAAAAGCGAATGAGTACTTTTGAACCTGAATCAGTTATTTAATCATATGATAAATTATAAATTATATTTTGCAGTACTATTTTGTGTTTTCACTTTTGGGAAAACGATAAATCCTACTGAGATTACTAAAAGTGAAATATTAGAGATAAAAGGAAAAACAAGAGAGTATTTTTCTGCTTCAAGCAATCTGTTACAATATAAAGTTGCTGGACCTAGGTTTTTCAGATTAATCTCTCGTTGTGCAGTTCCGCAGGATTTAAATCTTGATGTTAATTATAGCTTTGAGATTAAAATTGATAACGAATACAAATTTGCTACTTCTCACAGTACAAATATTTTTGAGAAAATTCAGTCAAACCAACATCCAGGATATGGCTATACAATCTCTAGAAATGATATAATTTATGTACCTAATGGTGATCATACAGTTTCTCTTATACCGACTGATAACAAAAATCCAATATTATTTAGAATGATAACTCACAATCTTAACCAGAGAAAAGAAGAATCTGAAGTTATTATAGGATTTAATGAACAAATTATTCATCATTTAAAAGTTGGAAATAGTTCATTACCATACACTTTGCTAGATTCAGAAAATAAATTTGAATTTGAGATTGAAGGTAAAGGATTTGTTGATATAATCAGTAGATTAGTTATTGAAAATGACAATTCTGAAAATGGAGTATATAGTATAGTTGTTCAAAAAGATGGCAAAGAATATCGAACTTACCATCTTCAAACAGAAACATCTAATCAAAGTACTATAATCGAAAATTCTGATATTATTCCCGGGAAGTGGCGAACATCTCAGATAAAAGTTCCTACAGGGAAACACCATTATACTATTCGATGTTTGAATGATAATCAATCAATCTACATTAGATGTTTACAGCATTAATCGAGATGAAATATCACAAATTATTTTTTCTTTTTATGCTATTTGGAATGAATCTAAGTGCATCGTCTTTTATTGTTGGTTTTAAAGTACCAGTCTATTTAACTGCATCAATCCGGTTTGGGTATGATTCAAATGTTTTGAAATTGTCGTCAGAAGAACAAAGTCGAGATGAAGTTAATTTTATTCTAGGTTCTGCAGACACTTTTGATAGTGGATTTACACGAAAAAATCTAATGATTAAATACTCTCCGAGAATTATTGAGAATCACAAAACAAAAATTGTTATGAATATTGCACAAACTGAATACTATCAGCATAGTGATAAATCTTTCGTCTCATTTTCGGTTTCTGCGGAACAACATTTCGATAGTTATCATTGGTTAAAATTTAGATATTCTAATTTACCAACATATTACATTAGACCGTATCGAGATTCAGATACATTTTCAGATGGATTGCAGTCCTGCGATTTTTCGAACGAAAACATTCGGCTTATTTATTCTGTACCGGTGTATAACAAAACTTCAATTAAAATCAGACTAGGAAGAACAAAATTATATTACAATCCATATTTTACTGAATTTGATACCGATGTTACAAGTTTTAGGACAACACTAAGTATTTACAAAATTAAACCCTTCAAATTTATTGCTTGGGCAGAGCTTGGAACAGGCAATAATATTTCTTACTTGTCAGAAACCACTTCTTCAAAATTTGATAGATCTTACAAATATAATCAATTTGGAGGAGAAATCGAATGGTCTCCAAAGTCTATTATCAAATCAGTTGGATTTTCGATTGATATTCACCAACGATATTATTTATCTGAGGGAGAAGATGATCCTTTACACAGCGGACGAAAACACGAGGATGTTAAATCCATGGCTTGGATTAAAAAAGATGTTACAAATAAACTTGGATTTAGTCTATCTGTAGTCAATCGTCAAAAAACTACATTTTCCGATTATTCGTGGGTTCAAGATTTAAAGAGTTATAATAAATTTGAAATTTGGCTGGGATGTTCCTATAAAATGTATTTTAATTTTCTGTATTAATGAGGTTGATAAAGATGAAAAAATTACTAATAATCGCAATATTGTTTTTTGGTTGTATGAATCCGGAAGATCCAATAATTGATGAAGAAATTTTACCGACAGTCATAATTCCAACTATTGGATTTTGTAGAGATGTTGATATTCGTGATAGTATATTAGTTGCCGCAAACGATGAAAACGGATATATGGTGGTTAGCATAAATGAAAATTTAGATTTTGAAATACTGTATGAAGCTGAACTCGATCCTTTGCTTCACGCAGATAGAGTTAAAATCTCGGATTTATATAATTATTTTTTAGTCCTTGATGTAAGAGATGTGATTGTCAAAGTAGATTTTGCTGATTTTAGTTCTATATCCAGTGTTCTTCCATCACCAGATTCAGAAAATCGTCCAGATGATACTAGAAGTTTTGTGATAGACGAAACCGATCCAAATCTTTTGAGACTATATTCCCTATGGATAGAAAATGATCATTCAGAGATTTATAAAAGAAATTATTGGTATGAAGACATTTCTAATCCTGATTCTATTGTATTCTTTGATTTTCTCGATGCAAATAGCCATCAAGATTTCTACAATTCCAATGCTCAAGAGTTATATTTGTCAGATAGTTTGTTATCTATAGCAAATTCTCAATTAGGAGTTATAGTTTTAAGAAAAGATGGAAATGGTGATTTAACAGAATTATCTAGATTTGATACACCTTTATCTAGCGAAGTTGAAACTGTGTTTAGTGTCGGGAATATTATTTTTTCAGGTTTATCATACAATGGTGGTTGTTATGCAGTAGAACTAGATTTAACAACGGGAGAAGTTGCTGATTCTGTTGATTTTGCTTCCGGTTATAGTGTTAATGGAATTTATGGAGATGAGAATCTGATTGTTTTAGCTTGTGGTTATGATGGAGTATTATTGTATCGTTGGAATTCAGATTTGAACAATGTTGAATTTGTTGCAAAATTAGTATCACAGGGATATGCGTACAAAGTTAAATTAGAAGAGAGTAATGTGTTTGTAGCTACTCGAAATGGAATTGAAATATTTGAAATAGAAAGGTAAAATAATGTTTAAGAAAGTATTAGTATTTAGTCTATTAACTATAGTTTTTGGTCAATTTGATTGGGACGATGGAGGTATTCCTCTTAGGCAAGGTATTCACACAGAATGGCAAAGAACAGCATCCATCGGACATGATGGAGAAGTGATATTTGTTTGGTCTGATACAAGAGATGGTGGAAGAGATATTTTTGCTCAAAAAGTAAATTCTGATGGGGAAATTCTATGGCAAACAAATGGAGCTCCTTTAGTAACTGAATTGGGAAGACAAGAAGATCCGATTGCTATTTCAGATGAGAATGGTGGAATATTTATGATTTGGAGAGATTATCGAAACGAACCTGAACATGGAGATGTATATGCACAGCATGTTCTTTCAGATGGAAACTTGGGATGGGATATAGCTGGAGTTCCACTTTCTATTGTTTCAGGAACTCAGGAATCTCTAAATATGTGTTCAGACGGACTCGGAGGAGTTTTTGTAATTTGGAATGACAAATCTCAAACAAGTAGTGCATCTGGATTTACTTATGGAACTCATATTTCAGCATCGGGAGAGATTGTTGAAGCAGGTATTGGAGTTCCTATTATTACAAGTTCTGGTTCTCATACAAGTGTAAGTTTTGAAAATAGTGGAGATGGATATGCGAGTTTGGTTTGGGAAGATGCTAGAATACCAGGCGAAATAGATATTTACACACAAAGGATTGATTCAAATTGCAATATTTTGTGGGGAGACGAAGGTGGAATCCCAGTTTGTACATTAGCGGGAATTGATCAAAACTCACCAAAGGTAAACCATATCTCTGATAATAGAACAGTAATTGTTTGGGAAGATGAACGCAATGGTGTGGACAATAATGACATCTTTTTGCAAATATTGGACGAATTAGGAAATAAACTACTAGAAAACGATGGACTTAATATTTGCTCAAACGAATTTGCCCAATTCAGTCCTCGAGTTAAAACAGATTCTGATATTATTTTTGTGGTTTGGGAAGATGAAAGAAATGACGATGGAGATATTTATGCACAAGCATATTCTGCCAGCAATGGAATTTTGTGGGAAGAAAATGGAAAACCTATTGCATCACTTGAGAGGAAACAGACTCAAGCTCGTTTAGCTGGAGATGGTAGTGGTGGTGTATATTTTACTTGGATGGATGAAAGAAATGCAGTTCACCCACAGATTGATATATTCTTTCAACAAGTTAATTCTAGTGGAGACTTGGTTTTTCAATCTAACGGAATTGCAATAAGTGAGGCAAGTAATTATCAATTCAACCCAATTGTGAGAAAAGATAATTTCGGTGGAGCTTTTGTTGTATTCGGAGACCAACAAACCGGCAGTATTGATATGGCTGTCCAACATATTGACCAAACAGGCACCACCTTTGAAAACAATGGTAAAATTATTTTTACTGGACTTGATGGAGATGCAATCTCACCAAAATTATTGTATTTAGGAGATAATAAAACTTTAGCTTACTGGAAAGATATGAGAAACGGTGGTGGTACTCCGCAAACTTATGGACAGATTATTACAGGTGATTTTCCGAATATTTCGGAACTAAATGGTCAATTGCTTTGTGAAAATCAATATCAAGATTATCCATCTGCGACACATATTGGTGATCATATCTTCCTTAATTTTCTCTGTGAAGAAGAGGATGGGACTAAAACGCTTTATTATATTGTTCTTGACCAGAACTTGAGTCCAGTAATGGACCCAAATGGATTACCAATCTACGCAAATGAGTGGAATATGAATCAATTAAATATTAGTGTAACTGTCGGAACAGATAATTTTTTGTATGTTGCATATTCAGATATTCAATTATGGGATTATGATATAAAGTTACAGAAATTTGATGAATTTGGAGTTACCCAATGGGCTGACGGTGGCGTAACAGTTACCCAAATGGGAAATGATGATATTGTATTAGGCATAGAGCCAATACAAAACGAAAGTGGTGGGTGTGTTGTGTTTTGGGAAAATAACAGCGATGATACTAATTTAGATTTATATGCCCAAGCCGTAGATTCTGATGGTAATTTTCCAGATGAGTGGGTTTCAAATCCGTTGGTTATATCTGATGGAAGTGGAGATCAGACTGCTTTAAAAACTCTTCGAACCGATGATGGTGTGTTTATGGCCTGGAAAGACAGTCGTAATGGAACTGATTCCGATATTTATGGCCAGTTTATATCTGATAATGGACAAATTATCGGAGAAGAAAATGGAACATCGATTGTTACAAAAGCCAATGATCAGCTAAATCCATCGTTTGACTACGATTTCTCTCATAATCGTTTTATGGTTTGTTGGGAGGACTTTGAAAATGGAATGAATTATGATGTTTTATGTAGCGAAATTGATATGTCAGATGGAATGAATGTAGATGATGAAGTAGTTTTAGCTGGAGGGGACGGAGATCAATTAGCTCCATTTGTTTATTTCAAGGAATTGTTTTATGTAGATGGTGTTGAAAGATTTATGTTTGTTTGGGAAGATAGTAGAATGGGTTTAGGTACCGATATTTATTATCAAGAAATAGATTCTGTTGATAATTTAATGTTTGAAGAAGGTGGAATTGTAATTTGTGATGCGGATTTTTCACAACAATCACCCAAGATTGAATTATATTCCGAAGATCAACAGTCCTATGTAATTTTATGGGAAGACTTAAGAAGTTCAGGGAAAGAAGAGCTAAGAAATACTTATGTCCAGTCTAGATCTTTTTATGAATATGCAGATAATAATAGTGAATTATCAATAGTCAATTATCAATTACTAAATGCTTACCCAAATCCGTTTAATCCGAGTACAACAATTAGCTATGCGGTAGAGTTAAACGGTCGTTTGTCTCTACAGGTTTACAACATTAATGGCCAACTTGTAGAAACACTAGTTGATGGTAATGTAGATACAGGTTATCATTCAGTTACTTGGAATGCAGAAAATTACCCAAGCGGAATTTATTTTGCAAAATTAATTGCTGGAGATTTTACTAAAACACAAAAATTGGTTTTGGTAAAATAACTAGACAAGTGGTCAGTCCACTTGTTCACTATTATAGGAAATTATAAAGGATTTTATGAGATATAGATTCACATCTATGATATTATTTCTTGTTGGAGCAACCTTTTTGTTTACTCAGGAAGAACTTCACGAAAGGTATCATACTTACGAAGAAATCAGAGAACAGCTTGAATTATGGGATGAACAATTTGGGAACAATACTGAACCATCTCCAGCATTTCCAGGAAGTGGAATTATTTATCAATTAGAAGAAATTGGAATATCATCAACTGACGGACTTCCTTTTTGGGGTGTTAAATTATCATATAACGCCGATATAAAAGAAGATGAAGCTAGAGTATTATTTTTAGGGCAATGCCACGCAGAAGAAATCTATGGAATTGAAATTGCAATGGAGATAATAAAAATGGTTTTGGAACCAACTCCGCCGATCACAAACCTAAAATATATACTTCAAAATGCGGAAATTTGGGTGGTGCCTACACATAATCCGGAAGGATTGCGTGTTGTTCACGGGTATAATGACGACGATATTTGGGTTCAGGATGTTGCGTATAGAAAAAACCGTAGAGATGTAGATTTTAATGGTATTTTCAATTTTGTTGAAGGAGCTGGAAATGATTCTGATGGCGTTGATTTAAATCGAAATTATGACTTTAATTGGTTTAGAGGTGACGAGCTTTGGGAGGGCGACCCATCTCCATATCAAGCACATTATGATTATTACAAAGGTGAATATCCATTTTCTGAATTAGAGCTACAAGGAATAAGAGATTTTGTAACTGACAAGAATTTTTTGCTATCTATTGCTTATCATAGTTCTCGTTCTGGCAATGTATCAGAACAAGTCATATATTCTTGGGAGTGGGAAGGCAATAAATATCCCCCAGATTTCCCTGTAATTAGTACAATGGCTGAAAATATTGCAAATTTAATCCCTACTGAGACTGGGATTGATTTTCAGTATTATATTCCTGTTGCAGGTTCATCTCGTAAAGGAAGTGCGCACGATTGGTTTTATGCGAAAGATGGTTGTATTCAATATCTAATTGAAACTGGGACTGAAAATTTGCAATCCGATGATGTAGATATAATTGATGGCACAATTGAACGAAATTTGAGAGGTGCGTATTATTTAATGAACCGTGCAGTTGGTTATGATTCAGGAGAATATGGTGCTGAAAAGTATCAAATAACTGGGAATGTATTTGATTCTCAAACGATGGAGCCAATTCAAGATGCTGATGTAAGAATTGTTGAAATGGACGGGAAAATGTTGGAAAATCGAACAACAGACGAATTTGGTAGATATAGACGGTTACTGGTTCCTAGTACTTTCAATATTGAAGTTGAAAAAAGAGGATACGAAAAACAGAGTCTTCAGTTTACTCCAAGTAGTTCTGTGATTTTACAAGAAGATTTTTACTTAGAACCGTTGAATGAATTCCATTTAACTCTGAATTTAAATTCACCCTCCTCTGTAGAAATTAGCATTTCTGATGAGTATGGAGAAACAAGTTACACAAATATCGAATCTTCACTTCAATTATTATTACCTAAGAATTCATATTACATCACAGTATTTGGTGAAAACTTATTATCGCAATTCATTGATGTTGAGTTGTTTTCTAACTTGACTTTGGATATCTTTATTGAATATTCCGAAATTGTGTTTGATGAAGGTTTTAATAATCTAGATAATTGGGAGATCGTGTCAGGTAGTTGGTTAGTTGAAGATGGCATGTTACAATCCCAAAACGAAAGTTTGTACCCAAATAATAGTATTTTAATTCGGTCAAACATCATCAATCTTATTGATGTAGATGAAATGGAATTAAAACTCAATTTCCAATATGAAATGGAATGGGAAACTGATTCGTTGTTTATCAGATTTATTAGTGAACAAGATACTTCTGAAATATTCTGGGATGACCAAAATTGGACTTTACATGAAGAACATCATCCAATTTCAATTTCTGGAGAATCAATGTTCATAGAAATAGAAATTAGACCGGACAATACCGTTGGGTATAGAGGATTGAAAACTGATCAATTATCTATTTATAAAGGTAATGGGAATATTGTTAGTAATGAAATTAATAGCTTACCAGTCCACTATAATTTGTTTCAAAATTATCCAAACCCATTCAATCCAAGAACAGTTATTGGTTACTCAGTAGAGACAAGCGGTTATTTGTCTCTACAAATTTATAATTTACACGGACAACTTGTTGATGAATTAGTAAGCAGTGGCAGTAGGCAGGAACCGGGTTATCATCAAGTTATTTGGAATGCAGAAAATCATCCAAGTGGAATTTACTTTGCAAAATTAGTAGCAGGAGATTTTACTTCAACAAAAAAATTATTATTACTAAAATAGGAAAACAAAATGACAAATATTAAAAGCTATGCAAACAAACTAATTCTGATTGTGGTTGTTTATTGTTCAACAATTTTTGCAGTTGATTACATCCCATTATCTCAAAAATACATGAATAACATTGATAGAGACGCTGAATATACCCGGGGAAATTATTTAATAGTACTTGCTCATAGTGATTTAAACGATTATCTAACAAATCCCAATGATGTGCCAATATATGGTGGGGATTTTGTTGAGTTTAAACGAACACAAGGTTTTGATGTGGATGTTATCTCTATGGACGAAGAAGGTATATCTACTGCAGACGAGTTGAAAACACATATTGAAAATTACTACAATCAACATCCATTATTGGAGTATGTGTTATTGGTAGGAGATGTGAACGGGACTTTAATAATTCCAACATTTTTTATCAATTCAATAAATGAAGATGAAGAAGATGTTACAGATTATCCATATACATTTTTTGATAATCCTTTGCAACCGAATTTTTTTCTTGGTCGATGGTCTATTAGAAGTAGCGGAGATTTGTTAAATATTAAAACTAGGTCAATGCAATATTATCTAATGGAAGAGGTTTCTGAAAATGCAGATTATTTGAATAGTGCGTTGTTAGTTGCAGGAAATTATAGTACAAACGATGGTACTGAAATACCTCCATCTAGTTGGCCAGTTACACCTGTTTGGACATCATATTGGTTAATGGATCGTTTGTATGGTTATGGGTACACAGATATTGACACAGCATTTTTTCACGCAGATTATCAAGTTGAAGAAAATCCTCTTGTTGTCAATTCTTGGACAGATGGTGTTGGAGTAATAAATTATCGTGGTTGGGGTAATTCTCACGGTTGGCATAAACCCGCATTTTATATTGAAGATATTAATGATTTGAATCACGGATGGAATCTCCCAATTGTTATGAGTTTTGTTTGCAATACTGGAGATTTTGGCGCAGATGTTCCACCGCAAAGTGGACCTGCTAAATGTTTTGGAGAAGAGTTATTAACACGAGGAACTCCCTTTAGCCCTAAAGGAGCAGCAGCAATGGTTGGACCATCAGACCTTGATACTGATACAAAATATAATAATGTAATTTGTGCAGTAATGTGGGATAATTTACTCGAGGAAAATGTTTCTGAATTAGCTCCTGCACTCTTTTCTGGGAAACAATCTTTAATTGCAGAATTTCCAGAAAATCCAGATGGGGTAGTGGAGTTTTATCATCATGTCTATGGTATTTTGGGTGATCCTTCAATTTCTGTGAGATTACACGAACCAAGCGAAATTGATGTTGACTATGTTTCAGACAACTTGAATCAATCGTATATTTTTGTAGAAGTCTATGAAGAAACAGAAAGTAATCCGATTGTTAATGCTGTAGGTGCATTAATGTATAATGGAGAACTAATAGGTAAAGCACTCACTAATTGGAATGGCGATTTATATATTGATTTTGATGGAGTGCCAAATGGCTCGACTTTAGACTTATACATCAATAGTCCGCAGTATTATCAAAAACATATAGTTTTCAATTATATCGAGGATGGCGGAACACCATACGACCCAGATGTTTTTTTAGCATTTGATATTACTCCGATTCTATCAAATGGAGAGACTTATATTTCCCCAAATGAAGATATTGATTTTTCATTAGAAATTTTCAATTACTATTCAGAAACACAACAAATCACAGTTTATATTGAAGATTTTCAGGAAGTTATGGAAAATGATAATTCTACACCAGAAACGATAGAAATTCCTGCATTGAGCTCTAGCGAAACTGGAGTTCTCTTTAGCGGAAACCTTGGGAATTATGCAATTGGCAGCAGAATTATTTTTGGTGTTGGTTTTGAAATTGACGGAATTCAAGTTGGTGGAAATTATATAGAAATTATGATTGGACCAGTTGCAGAAACTGATCCGGTTCCTGCTGATAATTACGGATATTGGGCTTATGATAATTTGGATTTAAGTTATGAAGAATCTCCAGTTTACGATTGGGTTGAGTTGAATCCAGATGACGGTGGTTTAGGTACAAATCTTAATTTAGTGGACGATACTGTTACAGAAATTGAAATTGGATTTACATTCAAATATTATGGGGTGGAATACACAACCGCAACTGTTAGTTCAAACGGATGGCTATCATTTGAACCTTGTCAAATCCCGTATTTCTGGAATTTCTCAATCCCGATGCCGTTAGGACCATCTGCCCTAGTTGCACCATTTATGGACGATTTAGATGATAATGTCGGTACAGAACCCTTTAATGTATTTTTATTTTCTGATAATGAACGATTGATAATCCAATGGGATAATGTATCAAATGGCGAGGATGACGAAAATTGTCCAGATTGTGTTAAAGAAACATTCCAGTTAATATTAAATAATCCAAGTACTTATCCTACTCCAACTGGAGATGGTGAAATTATATTCCAATATCAAGAAATTCACGATATTGATTTGAACGGCAACTATTCTACAATAGGGATTGAATCTCCAGATCAAAACAGTGGATTACAATATCTTTTTAATAACCAATTAAGTTTGGGAGCATCACCTATAGTTGAAGGAACTGCAATTAAAATAACAACAACACCACCTGCAAATTCTCTCAAAAATCAGGAAGAAATTAGTATAAAGGATTACTTATTGTTAAGTAGTTATCCTAATCCATTTAATCCAGTTACAAATATTACATATTTTCTACCAACATCAGGTGCTACAACAGTTAATGTTTACAATCTTCTTGGTAAAAAGTTAATCACATTGTTTAACGGATATCAATCTGCAGGGAATTATAATATCACTTGGGATGCATCAAGTTATTCTACTGGGTTGTATTTTGTGCAAGTAGTACACGGAAATCGAAGCAGTTATGTTAAAGTTGTACTCTTAAAATAAAGCTGTTACAAATTGATACAATTTAGATGTATCAATTGTTATCAAAATTAGTTATTTTATATTGAAGTATATTGTAATTATTATTACTTTATGTTTGTATTCATATTTATTAGAGGAGATTTATAATTGTTTGTGCAAAATATGTGATTAGTGTCACATTGTTTTAGGGGTTTTTACCCTTATTTTTGTACAATATATTGTGAATAATTTTTTATTTAACAAACAAAAACGAAGGATAAAAGAGGAGATAATCATGATTATCAATAAAAGAACAAAAATGTTGTTATCGGTTGTAATATCAACCTTAGCAACATTTATTTTTGCAAGTACACCAAATTGGACGGTGTATCCACCAGCATTTGAGTTTAATGCAACTCAAACTGGTATAGTTTATTTTAATGGAAACGAATCCGCAGATGAGAATGATTTAGTAGCTGTATTCGTTGATGAAGAATGTCGTGGAGTTTCTAGTCCGACATTTTTCCCAGTTACCGGTAGATATACTGTAAATATGATGATTTATAGTAATGTGACTACCGGAGAAACGATGACATTTAAAGCTTATGATGCATCATCAGATGATATTTTTGATGTTGTGGATTATACTTACGAATTTTTAGTAAATGAAAATGTGGGTAACGATATGACACCTGTAGAATGGTATTGTATAGGTGGAGGAAGTGAAAACCAACCACCGGTAGCAATAGATGATACCTATGAGACAGAAGCAGGAGTTACACTGACTGTAGAAGCACCTGGTGTATTAGGTAATGATTATGATGCAGATGGTCGAGAAGCACCGGGTTGGAGTGTGTATGTACCAGCATATGAATTTAATGCAACAATGACCAGTGTAATATCATTTAATGGAGAAGAATCTATAGATGGTGATGATATGGTTGCAGTATTTTTTGAAGACGAATGCAGAGGTGTTGCAAGTCCGAGTTTCTTTCCAGTAACAGGAAGATATACAGTAAATATGATGATATACAGTAATGTATCAACTGGTGAAACAATGTCGTTCAAAGCGTATGATGCTAGTGAAGATTTAATAGGCGATGTTGATTATATATTTGATTTTGTAGCAAATGCAAATATAGGTAATGATATAACTCCAGTAGAATTAGAATGTGTATTTGAAGTACCAGGAGGATTGACAGCAGAGTTATCTTCTGGTCCAAATCATGGTGAATTAGATTTTAATTCAGACGGATCATTTTCATATTATCCATACTCTGATTTTGTAGGAATAGATATATTTACCTATAGAGCATATGATGGAGAAGCTTATTCAAATGAAGCTTTAGTAAGTATATCAATTTCACAGGGAGCTATTTATGGATGTACCAATCCTGCGGCTTGTAACTTTGACGAGTTAGCAACTGCAGACGATGGAAGTTGTTATTTTGAAGATACCGTTACTTGTTATGAAGATATAGATGGTGATGGCTATTTCAATGCAACAGAAGATTATACAGCTTGCGATGCAGTATGTTCAGACTTAGGAGAAGCTTGGTCAGATGATGCTGGAAATGGAGCTGAAGTATTTGGTTGTACAGATGAAGAAGCTATCAATTATAATCCTTATGCAACAGAAGATGATGGAAGTTGTTATTACAATACAGCACCTGTAGCAATAGATGATACCTATGAGACAGAATCAGGAGTTACACTGACTGTAGAAGCACCTGGTGTATTAGGTAATGATTATGATGCAGATGGTCGAGAAGCACCGGGTTGGAGTGTGTATGTACCAGCATATGAATTTAATGCAACAATGACCAGTGTAATATCATTTAATGGAGAAGAATCTATAGATGGTGATGATATGGTTGCAGTATTTTTTGAAGACGAATGCAGAGGTGTTGCAAGTCCGAGTTTCTTTCCAGTAACAGGAAGATATACAGTAAATATGATGATATACAGTAATGTATCAACTGGTGAAACAATGTCGTTCAAAGCGTATGATGCTAGTGAAGATTTAATAGGCGATGTTGATTATATATTTGATTTTGTAGCAAATGCAAATATAGGTAATGATATAACTCCAGTAGAATTAGAATGTGTATTTGAAGTACCAGGAGGATTGACAGCAGAGTTATCTTCTGGTCCAAATCATGGTGAATTAGATTTTAATTCAGACGGATCATTTTCATATTATCCATACTCTGATTTTGTAGGAATAGATATATTTACCTATAGAGCATATGATGGAGAAGCTTATTCAAATGAAGCTTTAGTAAGTATATCAATTTCACAGGGAGCTATTTATGGATGTACCAATCCTGCGGCTTGTAACTTTGACGAGTTAGCAACTGCAGACGATGGAAGTTGTTATTTTGAAGATACCGTTACTTGTTATGAAGATATAGATGGTGATGGCTATTTCAATGCAACAGAAGATTATACAGCTTGCGATGCAGTATGTTCAGACTTAGGAGAAGCTTGGTCAGATGATGCTGGAAATGGAGCTGAAGTATTTGGTTGTACAGATGAAGAAGCTATCAATTATAATCCTTATGCAACAGAAGATGATGGAAGTTGTGAATATGAAGAACCAACAGAAAATCATTTTATTCCAATCTATAGTGGTAATCCATACTTAGCAATGAATCTTTATGCTTTCAGCGCAACATTGGATGGACTAAACTTAACATCGGAAGATGAAATTGGTATCTTTGATGGTGATTATTGTGTTGGTGCTGGAGTTTTAGAAGGTGAAATTGATGGTTATTTCCCAATGGTAGCATCAACTGACGATCCAACGACAGACGAGATAGATGGATTTACTCCTGGTAATGAAATTACATTCAAACTTTGGGATGCTAGTGAAAGTGCTGAAATTTTCTTTGTGATTCCAACTTACTATCAAGGTGATGGTATGTTTGCTTCACAAGGAACAGCTACATTTGATCTTGAAGGTTTGAGTATGATTGACCAAACCGTAGACCTTACCTCTGGCTGGAACATAATGTCATTTTACAATGAACCAAGTGATATGAACTTACAGACTATAGTTCAGTCATTAATAGATGATGGGACATTACTAAAAGTACAAGATGAATCAGGATCAGCAATAGAAGATTTAGGATTCCCCATAGGTTGGGTAAACAATATTGGAGATATGGAAGTAACAGAAGGTTATTACATTAAAGTAAATGATAATACTAACCTATCAACACTAGGTCAACCAATACTCCTTCCTTATGATATTTCACTTACAGCTGGATGGAACATAATGGGTTATCCTCTAACATCAGGACAAGATGCTTTATTAGCGGTTCAATCGTTGATAGATGCAGGTACTCTACTAAAAGTACAAGATGAATCAGGATCAGCAATAGAAGATTTAGGATTTCCAATTGGCTGGGTAAATAATATTGGTAATTTTGAACCAGATGAAGGATATTATATCAAAGTATCAACAGATACAGGAATTACTTTGGATGAGGGTACAGTCCAATTATCAAGAGGAGAAAGCTATCGAGATGATCCTCAACATTTCACCCCGGTATATGAAGGTAATCCATATTTAGCAATGAACTTGTATGCACTTAGTGGTATGATTAATGGAGCAAATCTAACAGTTGGCGATGAGATTGGTATTTTTGATGGTGATTATTGTGTTGGAGTAGGAGTACTTGATGGTGAAATAGGAGATTATTTCGCAATGGTAGCAGCAACTGATGATCCAGGTACTGGAGAGATAGATGGATTTACAGCGGGTAATACAATTACATTCAAACTCTGGGATGCAAGTGAAGGAATAGAAGTTACAGATGTAGTTGCAACTTACAATCTTGGTGATGGAACTTTCTCATCTCAAGGAACTGCTACTTTTGATTTAGAAGGAACAGTTTCTACAGGTGGTGCTCCTGATTGGTCAGTTTATGCACCAGCATTTGAATTTAATGCTACTATGACAGGGGTGGTTTCATTTTATGGTGAAGAATCGGTTGATGGTGATGATATGGTAGCAGCATTTTTTGAAGACGAATGCAGAGGTGTTGCAAGTCCAACATACTTCCCGGTAACTGGAAGATATACTGTAAATATGATGATATACAGTAATGTGACTACCGGAGAAACGATGACATTTAAAGCTTATGATGCATCTGTTGATGAAGTTTACAATGTTGATGGATATGCATTTGACTTTGTTGCTAATGCAAATATTGGTAATGATATTGAACCAGTAGAATGGTATTGTGCTGGTGGTACGAGTAACCAACCTCCAATTGCTGTTGATGATTTTTATGAAATTGATGAGGGTAACACACTCACAGTTGATGCACCTGGTGTATTGGCAAATGATAGTGATCCAGATGGCCGAGAAGCTCCGGGATGGAGCGTATATGCACCAGCATTTGAATTTAATGCTACTATGACAGGGGTGGTTTCATTTAATGGTGAAGAATCGGTTGATGGTGATGATATGGTAGCAGCATTTTACGAAGACGAATGTAGAGGTGTTGCAAGTCCAACATACTTCCCGGTAACTGGTAGTTATACTGTAAATATGATGATATACAGTAATGTATCAACAGGTGAAACAATGTCTTTCAAAGCGTATGATGCTAGTGCAGATCTCGTTGGAGATGTGGACTACACATTTGATTTTGTTGCAAACGCAAATATTGGAAACGATATAACTCCTGAAGAATTTAACTGTGAGTTTGAAGTAGAAGAAGGATTGAGTGCTGAATTGTTATCAGATGTTGGGAATGGATCATTAGAATTCAATGCAGATGGCTCGTTTATTTATACACCAGCTGGTGGTTTTAGCGGAGAAGATTCTTTCACTTATCGTGCCTTTGATGGTGAAGATTATTCTGATGTTGCAACAGTATCTATAACTGTTAATTCAACTGTTGTTTGGGGTTGTACAGATGATTTAGCTTGTAACTTTGATGAGTTAGCTACTGACGACGATGGTACTTGTGAATTTGCAGAAGAATATTACGATTGTGATGGAAATTGTATTAGCGATATAGATCAAGATGGCATTTGCGATGAATTAGAAATTGCTGGATGTACAGATGTTGAAGCTTGTAACTATGAAGATACAGCAACTGACGACGACGGAAGTTGTTATTACGAAGTTACCGTTACTTGTTATGAAGATATAGATGGTGACGGCTATTACAATGATGTTCAAGATTACACAGCTTGTGATGCAGTCTGTTCGGACTTAGGTGAAGCTTGGTCATCTGATGCTGGATCAGGAGAAGAAATATACGGTTGTAGTGATCCTGAAGCAGATAACTACGATGACACTGTAACAGAAGATGACGGTACTTGTGAATATGCTCCGGAAGCTTCGTTTACAACGGATGTAACTGAAGGCTATGCTCCATTAACAGTAACTTTCACAAATACATCTGATTTAGGTTCAGGTTCTGATGTAACTTACCTTTGGGACTTTGGTGATGGTAATCGAACATCAACGGAAGAAAATCCGGCACACATTTTTAGTGCTGGTAACTTCGATGTAACCTTAACCGTTACAACTACTCACGGAAGTGATATATCAGATCCAACAACTATTACTGTTTCCGGAGATAACATTATTCTCTCTGTTAGCGATGTGTCAGTTTATCCTGGTATGGAAGTTAATGTTCCATTTAATGTAATATTCCCAGGTGATAATTTATTCAGTGCGTTACAGATGTCAATTGGAGGATATACTGGGTTAATAGATTATGTTGGTTTTGATTTAGACGGAACACTAATTGGTGAAGCAGATAGTAGAGAATTTATTTGTAATGAACACGAAGGAGTTTTATATATTGCTTGGGCAAGTGCAGAAGATATTAGTGGTTCTGGTGTATTATTCAATCTTGTGTTCAATGTTCCAGAGGATATCTTGGGTGCTGTACCAATTACAATTAATTCTGCATTCTTCGATGATGATACTATTCCTGTCGAATCTACATCAGGAGAAGTATTTGTAAATGAGCATATCTATGGTTGTATGGATGAACTTGCTTGTAACTACGACGAAACTGCAACTGCAGACGATGGAAGTTGTTACTACGAAGATACAGTTACTTGTTATGAAGATATAGATGGTGACGGCTATTACAATGATGTTCAAGATTACACAGCTTGTGATGCAGTCTGTTCGGACTTAGGTGAAGCTTGGTCATCTGATGCTGGATCAGGAGAAGAAATATTTGGCTGTACTGATATAGAAGCTTGTAACTTTGACGAGTTAGCAACAGAAGATGATGGAAGTTGTTATTATGAAGATACCGTTACTTGTTATGAAGATATAGATGGTGATGGCTATTACAATGATGTTCAAGATTACACAGCTTGTGATGCAGTCTGTTCGGACTTAGGTGAAGCTTGGTCATCTGATGCTGGATCAGGAGAAGAGCTATTTGGCTGTACTGATATAGAAGCTTGTAACTTTGACGAGTTAGCAACAGAAGATGATGGAAGTTGTTATTATGAAGATACCGTTACTTGTTATGAAGATATAGATGGTGATGGCTATTACAATGATGTTCAAGATTACACAGCTTGTGATGCAGTCTGTTCAGACTTAGGTGAAGCTTGGTCATCTGATGCTGGATCAGGAGAAGAGCTATTTGGCTGTACTGATATAGAAGCTTGTAACTTTGACGAGTTAGCAACAGAAGATGATGGAAGTTGTTATTATGAAGATACCGTTACTTGTTATGAAGATATAGATGGTGA
>JACNLC010000024.1 GCA_014381725.1 Fidelibacterota bacterium
ACAGCGGACATCTGCCTTCAAATGAAAAACTTACGGAAGAAAAATGCATCCAATTGCTCACGGAGAAAATCAATAGCTTGAATTTTGCCAATGCAAAAAAAGACGTGGAAATATTTGTAAAAAATGGTGATTTAGGATTGTGGTCTTCTGAATTTTTCATGGATATCATTCAACGGATAAAATGGATGGATTGAAATTGCGAATTTTTCATAATCCTTTAAAAAGCGGGTTATGGTTTCCGTAATGCAAGCGTCCGCCACTTACTAGTTTTTGACTCACATCTAACTGATTCTGATTTATGGATGGAGGTTGGCTTTGTTTTCAAAGTAATCTGAAAATCACATAAATCTTGGTTATGAAGTATTACTAAAGGAATCTATCTTCTAAGTTCAATTCTAATTACTGTTTCACCAAGTTTGGATTTTATAACTCGAATTTTTCCGCCGTGAATTTCTTCAATAATCCTACGAGATAAGCTTAATCCCAATCCCCAACCTCGTTTTTTTGTGCTATAACCTGGTCTAAAAATATTGTTACGATTTTTTAGTTCAATTCCTTTTCCATTGTCAACAACATCGATTACAGTTATCACATCTAACGAACTTATGAAAACTTCAATTTTCCCACTTGCTGAATCACAAGCATCTATCGAATTTTTTACCATATTCTCTAAAGCCCACGATAATAACACTTTTTCTCCGCTGATTATTGCTTCATCTCCCGAGACGGTAATTTGTGTATTTGAACTCGATGGTAATCGAGTTTTCATATAATCAACTACATCTTTAGACATGTCAGTTAAATTAAATTCCATTAACTTTGGTGATGAGCCAATTTTATGAAATCTATCTGATATTCTGCTCAAACGATTAACATCTTGATTCATCGATTTCAATATCATTTCTTTGTCCATTTCATCGTCTTCGAGTAATTTTATCCAACCCATTAAAGATGATACCGGAGTTCCAAGTTGGTGAGCTGTTTCTCTAGCCATACCAGCCCAAATAAAATTCTTTTCGCTCCTACGAAGAACTTGAAAACCCAAGAATGTTAAAAACAAAAATACAATTGCAAATCCTATCTCTAAATAAGGTAACCAAGCCAACTTTCCAACCATTGCTGGATCACCATAATGGATTTCTCCAATCTTAATGTCATTCCAAATAATCGGAAGTGGAGTAAATTCACTATCCAATTTTTCAATAATCTTTTTTATAGTAAATTTAAAATTAGGTGATTTTTCATCAACTTTGATATCAAGATTTTTCCATGCAGAAATTTCATCTGCCGTAGTTACAATAATTGGGAAATTCATTGATGGGAGCAAAATATCCATCACATATTTTATATCTTCTGCATCAGGTTTGTTAATAGCTTCAGCATAAATTTTAGCAAAATATTCAGCTTGTTGATTGGAACCTTGTCGAAGTTCCACAATCATACTTTGGTTTAACCAAAATACACCCAGAATTATCAACACACCTGTTAAAAATATACCGAGTTTAATTTTAAAAGACTTGCTCGAAATCATCTTTTGTTACTCCTAATGAAAGGTAACCCTACAAATAATACTGATAAAATTAACGATATACTTGCTATCCATTTACCTATTTTTATATCAATCGGATTAAAATCCATTTTAATTTTGTGATTACCAGCTGGAACAAATACCCCTCGCAAAACTGAGTTTACTTCATAAATTTCTGTAGATTTTTCATCAACGGTACATTCCCAACCTTTTGGATAATAAATTTCACTGAAAATTAAAAACTGCTCTGTTGAAGATTTAGTTTCTACAGTAATTTGATTTGGAGTTCTCTCTAAAATCGTTACCGTTGCTTCAGATGTATTAAATTCAGCTTCTTCAATTGGTACAGTTACAAAAGAATGAAGAGTGGGCTGAAACTGTAATTGTCTCAGTATTTCGTACTGTTCACTACTAGAAACACTAAGTAAATTCTCCGAAAAATATACTCTAGGAAGAGTCGCATTCATCTGGTAAATAAAACCATTTCTATAATTTCCGTTATGATATAATCTACCTTCAAATGTTTTTGTAAATGCAGGATGGTTTATTGGTTCTGTTGAAATCAGATATTTAACATTTAGCATTTGGAGAATACTAACTGAATTAAATCCAACCTCCGTCATAAGTTGTTTATAATTGTTTAGTTTTGCTGGGTGATACCCCATAATGCTCTCAATATTAAATGCAGACCATCGATTTTCATTCGCTAATTCCCCAACAGGAAAAATTCTGAAGTCAGTTGTATCCTGTTTCAAAAATCTAATAATGTCATCTTCTCGCAAATATCCTTTTACCAAACCAATTTTGTTTAGTGTCTTGGATCTATACGATTCTTTAGATGGTTCAATAATCTTTGTATCAACAATTCCCAAATCAATAATTGACAACGCAATAATTCCACCCAAAAATATTTTCATTGTAATGAATTTCTTTCCGATAATCCATAGCAAAACAGCTCCTGTTATCAGCAATAGCATCATTATCAATGTATCTTGAGAAATCATATCCATTCTTAGTTGGTTTATTATGGAATATTTACGTTGTGGAATATTGAAGGATTTTAGAATAGTGGAACCTGCAAACAATAACAAAAATGATACACCAACAACTCCACCAATAATGTGAATTGAATATTTTTTAATTTTTTCTATATTCTCTCTAAGATAGTTTAATCCAATACCAGCCAAAATAGCGACAGAAAACTGCACTAAAATCAGAAACATTGCCGGCACTCTAAATTTCTTGAAATATGGTAAATACTCATAGAACAATGAGTACATAAAGAAATTTTTCCCGAATGATAACAATAATGCAAAAACTGTAGTTAAAAATAATAGCAAACGAACTGTACTTTTATATTTAACTGCACCAATGATCGCTAGAATTAAAATTAAAATTCCCATATAATTCGGATAATCGGTGAATGGCATATTCCCCCAATAAGTTGGTCCACCAAAACCATAAAAAGACGGAATTAGAAAAGTCATCATTTCACCAAAACTAAACGACCATTGAGTAGCATATTCTATTCCTGTTCCACCACCAGAAGAAACAGCTCCACGAATAGAATGCGGAGTGTAAGACATCGCCGGCAAATAAATTGAAAGTGCAATTCCAACTCCAATAATCAATCCTACTACTATGAAACCAACTGATTTAATTCGTTGAATTTGTTTAGTCCGCAACCATTGGATAAGTTCAATAACAATGTACAGACCAACAATAAGCCAAGTGTAGTATGCAATTTGAACATGAGCGCGTTGAAGTTGTAAACCAGATAAAATGGCTAATAATCCGATATTTTGAAAATTCTGTTGTTCTTTTAGTCTAACAACAGACCAAATTACCCACGGAATATAAGCTGAAGTCATCATTTGGCTTCCGTGCCCGTGGACTACCATTGTAGTTAAATATGGTGTCATCAAAAAAGCGACACCTCCCAATGTTGCACTGAATATATCTGTTTTTAATTGTCGTAGCAGGACAAAACAGCCCAACCCAGCAAATACAAAGTGAAAGATGTAATTCCAAAATGCCGGCATTCCAAACATTCTGAAAAACTCTATCAGATAATTTGGTAGATAAAAATGTGAAATATTCTGAAAAGAATGAACAGATGGTAAACCACTAAATACCCAAGGCAACCATAATGGATATTCTCCAGTTTCTTCTGTTGCTAATTCAATGCCTGTCTTGATTGCAGTCGGCGACATTGAATCTGGACCAGTAAAAGTATAATCTCCTAATAATAATTTTTGAAACAGAAAGCACGAAATTATCGTAAATAGAGTTATTACGAAAAAATAAGTTTTAGTATTTGAAGAAATATTTTTCATTTAACTCCTTTTAACTAATGATTTACCAATGATTTTCAAAGCACCTAAAACATCTTTGTCATCTTGGTCAAACTTGAATAACCACAACAAACAAAAATATACTCCAAAAGTTGTTATTCCAGCAAAAAACAATGTTAAAATTGTATGATATTCCATGATATGTTGTTTTGTATAAAAAAGGATTCCAAAAGTAACTAATCCAGCAATAATGGATTTAAGCACTTTAAAATTAAATGGTTGCAGTTTATTCAACCACCAATTTTCGATGTATCTGATTACTCCTATTAAGGATAATGAAATTAAAGTAGCAATTGCCGCACCAATTATACAGAACTTGGGGATTAAAATGATGTTCAGAATTATGTTCAATACTGCTGCAATAAGTGCATTGATTAAGTTTACTTTTGAGTAGCCCGTCATCGTTAATGTAGAGCCAGCAGTCCCGAACACAGCCTGAATTAATGCAGCAACAGATAAAACCATTAGGACTGATGCAGATGATAAATATTCTCCACCAAACAACAACATCACTTTCTGTGGGAATAGTAGAAACAGCAACACTACAGGTAATGCTAATGTAATAATCCATCGAGTTGCTAATTGATAGATATTGTTCATTTCACAGTAATTTTTCTGCGAATGAAATTGAGACATCATCGGTGAAAATATACCCAACATCGCAAGGAGTATTGTTCGTAGCAATCCAGCCGTTCGTGCTGCAGGATGATACAACCCAACGGTTTCAGTATCTGTAAAATATCCTAACATCATTATGTCTGTCCAGTGCATTATAGACCCGATCATTGCAACAAACATCAAAGGGACAGAAAACGAAACCAAATCTTTTGAAAATGGAGTTGATACAATTTGATGAATACTAATACCAGTTAGTTTATTTAAGAAAATAAGTAACACAATGAAACCAACTAACGCTGATATTAATGAAGGCAGGATTATTGTCATTTCTTTTGATAAAAATATAAATGAAATAATCATTACTACTAGTAAAATAAACGGATTCAAAATCTCAGCAACAAAGATTTTGTACTTTAGAAGTTTATAACCTTGGGTTGCAGATCCCACAATCAATGTTAGAACACCAAAAGGTAATGAGATTGCATTAGTAATCAATACAATTTTGAGTAGAGATGAACCCTGAAAAATACTTGCTACTAACCAACTCGAAAGTGTGATTTGAATACCCATAAAGACAACAGAAAAAATTAATCCCACTTTCATTCCGGTTATAATATAATTTTTCTGTTTTTCTATATCTCCATCGTGTTTGCTAACAAACCTTAGAACACCTGTATCAAGTCCCATTTTACCGATAACTTCTGAAATTCTAGTTACAGCATTCGCGATGGAATAAATTCCAAGATATTCAGCTCCTACCCATCTTGCTAACAACGCAGTAAAAATATAACGGATAAACTGCCCAAATCCCATTCCTGAAAATGATATTGATGCTTCTTTGGCTAACTTTTTGGCAGGAGTATAATTAGACACGATACTATCCAGTTTTATTATTGTTTATTTTTTGTGCCGTTTTAAGAATTTGCAAGAATCTTTTCTTTGTTAAATCCTTAGAAAATACATTTCTAATGTTCCAAAGTCGTCCCACTAATAACACAGCTCCGAAGAACATTAGAACAAAATATGACAATGAATGTTCAAATTTGATAAGATTTCTTGCAAGAAAATATTCTATTATTATTATAATAGAAATTAGATTCATTGATGCAGGATATCTAAAAAACGATTGTAACAACGATCTCCTACCAACTGCACCGGCGCTTCCCATTTCGATATCGTCATTTGATTCATCTAATTCTTTTATTAAATTTGTAAAATCATATTGTGGATTATCTGTTTCTGTAATCATAGTATCTACAACTGATAACATAGTGTCTCTTTCTAATCTCAAGATTAATAATGCAGTTATAAATCCAACAACTAATGTTTCGATTTGGCCACTCCTCATCCAAATACCAAATGCAAATGCATACAAATATGCAGGAATTACAATTACATGACCAACCAAATCCAAATACACACCTTTTACAGATTGTTGGTTTTTCCATCTTGCCACTTCCCCGTCGCTACAATCCAAGATATAACCGAGTTGAAGTAACACAATTCCTATAAGAGAGAGTTCTAATTTACCAAAACCAATCAAGACCGCACCTATGATTCCAACAATTTCTTGTAACACTGTAACTTGATTTGCTGATAGTGGTGTTCGCACAAAAATCCAAGTAAACAAAATTGAAATAGGTCTAATGAAATATCGAGCATAAGGTTCAGGCTCGTATGATTTTCTAGTTACTTTTTTAAGATTTGACAGAGTAGGCTTCATTAACAATCACTCTTTTTAATTTCTGATAATATTTTATATCCCTTTTGGAATGTTAAATATCCACCAATTACTGTACTGTAAATACAAACCCAAGCAGGATTTCTAAGAAATAGCAACATTACAATAATAAAATTCCTAATAGGACCACTCCAAAATACAATTCCGTATTTGTTTTTTCCAGAAATAACTACTTCTTCTTTATTATGTTTAATGTTTTGTTTGACTGTTTTATTCACCCAATCAAAAATATTTGAAATGGATACAATAATTAAAGAAAATAACCCAAATACTAAGTAATTAGTTCCAATTAAGATATACAAAAACAAACCAAATGTAATTATGTCTTTCATAGCATCCAAAATTAAATCCAAGTACTTCCCATAAGTTGTTACAGATGTTCTCTGTATAGCCAATTGTCCATCTGCACAATCCAAAATGAAAGATAACCAATATAAACTAGCTGAGATGATATATGAATTTTGTAAAAGAAAATAACCCGCAATAAGATTTACAAAAAATGACAACCAAGATACAACATTTGGGGTTAGAGGAG
Organism: Fidelibacterota bacterium; assembly: GCA_014381725.1. GTDB lineage: Bacteria > Fidelibacterota > Marinisomatia > SCGC-AAA003-L08 > JACNLC01 > JACNLC01. The sequence continues at coordinate 6,777 of JACNLC010000024.1, forward strand.
TTTTAATTAATAAGGCAACTAAAACCGATGCTATTCTCCTGCAAATTTGGACTGTCCAAAAATCAATAACATTACTTTTTGCAATAGAGTTTTTGTAGTTCGACCTTATTAGATTAACAAATTCAATCATATTAGATTTTCTTTGCTAAAAGCAATAAGTGTTTAATATCTATCAATATATCTCCATCTTCTTCATAGTAGTTTACCATTTTTTTATAATCTGGAGAAGTTTTTTTATGTCTCAATACAATTTCATTTTTTATATCTTTATCTGAACAAGTATTATTCAGCCAATTATTCACACTTTGTGATTTTAATATAAACTCTGATTGTTCTATAATACTAAAATTTCTGAATAAATCAACGATTTCTCTTGAAGTTGGATAATGTATATTTCTGTTTATCAGCCAATCATATTCTTTAGATATTTTGTCTGAAAAAGGTATTACCTGTGAAAATAGAAAATATCCATTATTTTCTAAGCATCTGTTAATTTCTGAAATCACTTTAATCGGAGATTCTAAATAATGTAAAACATTACGCATATAAATTAAATCGTGTGATGTTGTTCCAAATGGAAGTGAATGAGCATCGGCAACTTTTGTATTTATTTGAGGATTTTGTATTCCTGACATCATTTCTTCCGATATGTCAATTCCTGTAATTTTATCCACTCTTTTGATTAACTCTTTTGCGACTGCACCAGTACCAATTCCTATTTCTAGTACATTTTTAAAGTAAATATCAGTTGGGAGTAATGATAAGAATGCGTCCATAAATGAGTCATTTTTCACCCAATTTGTACCATTATAGTTTTTTGATCTAGAAGCCCAATATTCCTCTTCGTAATTTTTCATAATCTAATTTGTGTATCCATATTTTTTAATCAATCTCAAGTTACTTTTTAATCGTCTTAGAATTTTCTTAAATGTAAAAGCTCCACCTAAGGAAGCAGATACTTTGTGCCAAACTCTAGCTGAAGGAATAAAATATGACTTAAGTCCTAATTTTTTTGCTCTCAAACATAAATCAACATCTTCAGAATACATCCCAAAAGATTCGTCAAAACCTTTGAGATTATTTATAGTTTCCCAAGAAGTAAACAAACAACATCCAGTAACATAATCAGTTTGAATAACTTTAGAAAACTCTTCTGAATCTGCTTTTCGAATTCCTCTATGATAAATTCTTAAAGGTAATTTTACAATCCCACCTGCATACCAAATTACACCGGGATTACCAGCATAATAAATTTTAGGTCCAAATAAATTATTGTTTCCGAGTTTTTTTGAAGCATCCACTAATTTGTCGATAAAATTAGGTGCCACTTCAGTATCGTTATTCAGAAAGCAAACAAAATCTGTAGAGTTTTCTGATATAGATTGATACCCTCTATTATTACCGCCTGCATAACCATAATTTTTATCCAATCCCAAAATATCTACTTGCGGGAATTTTTCTTTTATAGCTTCAATGGAGCCGTCAGAAGACCCATTATCAACCAACAATACAGATGCGTTTTGATAAGTTACTTTTGACAATGACTCTAAACACGATAGAGTAAGATCTTTCCCATTCCAGTTTAATACAATTATTGTTACAGTTGGATTCACTACTCAGTTACTAAACTTTCAAAGCCCTGTACAAAATTCTCCCAAGAAAATCGTTTCTTATATTCAGAAACTTCTTTTTCCATTTCACTAAATTTATCTGATTTTAGATTCTCAAAAAGATAGTTTGCTAATTCATTTGGATTATCTGGAGTAATCAAAAATCCTGATTTCCCTTCTGAGACCATTTCTGGGAGTCCTCCAACATTTGTGACTACAACCGGTTTATTAAAGTGATATGCAATTTGCACAATTCCGCTTTGAGTTGCAGAACGATATGGTAAAGCAACTACATCTGAAGCAGAGAAAAACTTAGCAACTTCATTATCGGGAATATATTCACTTATCCAAGTAAACTCATCTTCAACACCATTCTCAGAAATTAATTTTCTGTATTTTTCTTCTCCTTCATAAGATTCCCCAACGGCAACAATCTGAAAGTTATCTAATTTCTCTTTTAGTATTTTAGTAGCTTTAATCAGGATATCCATTCCTTTATATTCTCTGACATAACCAAAATATAAGATGATGTATTTCTTTTCTACGCCCAACAAATATTTTGCTTCGTCACGCTTTATCTGGTCTCCGAACACATTATAAACTGGATGATATAATTTTGCATATTTCGGATTTTCTACAAACTTTTTCAAATCACTTTCAACTTCATTAGACATTACAATATAGCTTTCCATACTTTTGATGAAAAATTTTGTTAGTATGTTATCAACCAAATGTTTTTCGTGTGGAATAATATTGTCACACAAAGCAATACACTGAACATTCTTTATTTTTCGTCTGATTTTACGAGCAATCATACCCATTAGAATTGCAAAATATGGATTCCAATATCGAAAAATTACAACATCAGGATTTGAACGGATAATCTTGTTTGCAGTTGCTAACCAAGTTAGGGGATTAATAGAATCAATACATCTATCAGAGGGAATGCAAACAGCTGGTTTCCCCTTTTCTAATTGAGTTTTTCCTGGGAACAAAAAATTAGGATATTGCCGTGAAAAATTGTAACAATTTACCTTGTGATTTACTGATAAATGTTGATACAATATTGCTGAGTGTAAAGAGATTCCACCACGATATGGCGGGGCAACAGAAACAATAGCTATCTTCATTTACTTCTTGGAATTGGTAATCACAGACTCAATTCGTTTTTCTGATTGCCGTGAGGATTTTACCATCAATTCTCCAAGTAATCCAATTGAAATAAATTGAACTCCAACAATCAGCAATAGAATTCCCAAATAGAATATTGGGCGATTTCCAATCCAAACTCCTTTGAACCAACCAATTGTTAAATATACATTGATACCTAAACCAATTAGGATTAAAATCATACCTATAAGTCCAAAAAAATGTAATGGACGGCTTGTATATTTTCCAACAAACAATACTGTTATTAAATCAAAAAAACCTTCGGCATATCTAGCGCCTCCATATTTTGTTTCTCCGTGAATTCGTGGACGATGATTCACTTCAATCTCAGAAACAGAAAAACCCTTTTGCTTTGCTAACGCTGGAATATAACGATGTAAACTCCCATAAATTTCTATAGATTTCACTACTTCAGAACGATATGCTTTTAATCCACAGTTGAAATCGTGGATATTAACTCGAGTCATTAATCGAGTAAAATAGTTGAATATTTTAGATGGAAAAGTTTTTGACATTGGGTCGTTTCGTTTCTTTTTCCACCCAGAAACCATATCCCAGTCATCATTTATTTTGTTGATAAGGTTTTGTATTTCGAATGGATCATCTTGTAAATCAGCATCCATTGTGATTATAATTTCACCTTTAGCATACTTAAATCCTTCAGATAAAGCAGCTGCTTTGCCAAAATTACGGTAGAATTTAATTAATTGTACATTGGGATCTTCTGTTATAAGTTCATTTATAATTTTAACAGAATTGTCTTTACTTCCGTCATCTACAAAAATAATTTCCCATTTTGAAAAATTCTGTAGAGCATTACAAATCTCATTATAAAGCTCCTTGATTGAACCTTCTTCATCCAAAACAGGAATTACAATACTAATGAATTGATTAGTTCTATTCATAATTTATTCTCTGAATCTTGTCCTTCAATATAGAATTATCTGGAGCAAGCTTCAAAGCTTTTTGATAATATTCTGTAGCTTTTTCCAATTTGTCTAATTTTATATAAATATCTCCAGCGTGTTCTAGGATAATCAACGATTCTGAGTCAATTTCAATACTTTTCTCAATAAATTCAATTGCACTTGAATAATTCCCCAATTTGTAATATATCCATCCAATTGTATCCAAATATGCTGAATTATCATTTTCCATTTCGTCTGCTTTAGTAACTATCTCAAGAGCATAATTCAATTCTTCAATACTAACATTTTCTCTAATACACAAATTATAAGCGTAATTATTGAGTATAGAAGCATCATTTTCATCTTCAGATATTAATTGTTGATATAAACTGTCAGATTTACCAAAATCTAAAAGATTTTCATAGACGGTTGCTAATGATTGTCTAATTTGCTTATTCTCAGGTGAAATGAATAGAGCTTTATGCAGAAAGTTTTGAGCGGTTGAGTAATTTTTATTTAAGCTATAGATATCTGCTATCAAATATGGAAAATTGGCATTTTCTGGAAATTTCAAAAACCCACTAGATAATATATCAATTGCTAACGAATCTTCTCGTAGATTCATATACACCATCCCTAAATTTTCATATCCGTCTGGGATATCTGAATGTGATTTGATCATTTCTTTACTAATTTCTACAAGTTTCTCATAATTTTCAATTATAGAATACACAATTAGTTCCATTCGAAGAACTGATAATGAATTTTTATCATCTTTATCAATTTGTGCAATTATTGTTTCAGCTAATTTAATTTTATTTTGCCTTAAATAAACCTCAACTAATAGGAGTTTGAAATCTGTATTCTCTGGTTCGTTGATTAGTATTTTATTGAGACTTTCAGTAGCTTTTTCATATTCACCAATTGAATATAACAAATTAGAGTATTCTTTGAGAATATCAATATCATCTTCTGTATTGTTCAAGATTTTCTCAAAAGCCAATATCAAAGATTCATACTGCTGAGTTCTGACACCAATCTCATATATAAATTCAAAGTACTTTTGCTTTTCGTCATCAGAACATAAAAGATAAATTTCGGAATAAGTTTCTATAAGCTCTTTCCAATTTTGATTATGGAATTGCAGTTCAGCAAGTTTAAGTCTTAAATCAATATCATCCAACATCACATCAATCATTTTCTTAATATGTATATCAGCCAAGTCAAGTTTATTGTTAACAATATATAATTCATAAAGTTGTAATCCTATCTCGTAGGAACTTGGATTAAGTTCGTATTCTTTTTCAACAAAATTAATTGCTTTTGAATAATCTCCCCGCAATAAACTGAGTTCAGAGAGTGATGAATAGATTGAAGATGATGTGCTATCTAACGAAATAGCTTTTAAAAAATAATGTTCGGCTTTATCATAATTTTCGTTTAGTAATTCATATTCTCCTAAAAAATAATATTCAAGTGCACCTTCTTCCGAATCAGCAAATAATCCTGAAACCATAGATATAAATAAAAATGCATAGAATACTATTTTCACTTTTGTAAACCTAATTATACAAAAATAGGAGGGATACCCCTCCTATTTCTCTTGATATTCAATTCTTTTTTTACTTTGACTCTGTTAAATATTTCTTTACGAAATTATCAACATTCTCATCAGGGGAAACACCAATAATTTCTTCGGAAAAACGAATTCCTGAAGCTGAATCAGGAGTTACAGCTTTTACGATTTTAATGTAAGTATTTTGTTTTTTACTATCTTGACCTTTAACTTTATCGCCAAATGTTTGTTTCTTTGCCATTTTTACTTCCTATTTTAATTTCAGGGTTTAACTAAATTGCCACCATCTTTTTTTGCAGAATACATTGCACCATCTGCATCTCTAATTAAATCTCTAACTTCTTCACCATCATCTGGATACTCGGAAATCCCGATGCTAATTGTAATATTAGCTTCAAATCCATTATAAGAAAAAACATGAGATTCTATTGTTTTTCTAATTCTCTCAGCTGTGTTCCGTGTATCTCGTTTCCTAGAATTTATTAAAACTGCGCTAAATTCCTCTCCTCCGTATCTAGACACAACGTCAAAGTTACGCAAGTTTCCCTTTATAATCCGAGCAGTTTCTTTAATTACAAAATCACCAAAAACATGCCCATAATTATCATTTATTAGTTTGAATTTATCAATATCCATGAAAAAAACTGAAAGTTGCTTTTTGTATCTTTTTGCTCTACGAATTTCTTCTCCAAGTCTATCTTTAAAAACTTTATGATTATAAATTCCAGTCAAACCATCCAACATAGCACTTTCTTTTAAATAGCTGAATTCATGTATCCAACTTCTTAGAAATACTAATGAAAGCAATATTCCTAAAATGCTAAAAATCAAACCAGCACCAAACAACCAGTTACTATCTTCGAATAGATATAAACCTATAAATATCACGATGATTATGATGAAAAGAATAGAAGTTATATAATTCCTAAGGAATTTCATATATCGGAATTTAGTCTATTTTGAAGGACAAAAAAATGTTTTTCTTAAATATTTCTATTTTTTATTAACCATTATAATTTTATCATCAAACCGAGATCTGTTATTAATATCTATTGAATCCTCATCAGTTGTATCATAATCAGCAGCAAAGAGAACAGGTTGTTGAAAATCTTGCTTAATATGATTTTTATTCTCAGTGATAATTTTTGAAATATCTACTTTAGGCAAAGTATCTGGAGTTAGAAGCAAAAATGATGTAGTTACAATAGCCATTAAAGCTAAAACAAAACCCGTTGCATAAAGAGGTCTAAAACCAAATGGTGTAAAATTCGTAATCCGCTTAAACAAAGGAAGCTTCGCAAATTTATTCTTTTCAATTTTACTGTGCAACTTTGTTAAAAAGTCTGCGGAAGTTGTTATTGAGTTTACTTTTGCTAATGATTGTATAAGTGATTTCACATCATCCAATATTTGGTTACACGCAGAACACTTTTCTCGATGCGAGATAAACTCAGTTCGTTTAGATTTAACTAGGTCACCATCAATAAAAGCTGTTATTTTATTTTCAAATTCGGAGCAATTCATTCAATAACTAGTACCTCCTCTTCTTTAACAAATGTTGCAATTTTAATCGTCCTCTATTTATCCTTGATTTCACTGTTCCAAGTGGAACTTCGACGATTTTACTTATGTCTTCGTAAGAAAGTTCCTGGATATCTCTTAAAATTACCATCGTTCTGAAATCATCAGGTAAAAGGTCTAAAGCTCGTTGAAGGTCACTCTCAAAATTACTGGAATCATAACTTTCACTTGGATCGTCAATATGTGGTATTTCATATTCTCTGTTGTCCCTTTTAAGATCTGTTAGTGTGAATGTTTTTCTTCTTTTAATCTTCCGTAATTCTGTTCTAGCAAGATTTCCAGCAATTGTATATAACCAAGTAGAAAATTTTGCAATTTCTTTGTATGACTGGCAATGAGTATAAACTTTTAACAAAGTATCCTGAACAATATCTTCAGATTTATCAATATCATTCATGAAACGATAAACGAAATTTATTAATCTGTCTTTGTAGCGGTAAACAAGTTGGTTGTACGCCTTAACATCTCCGTTCTGGAATTTAGCAATTAGTTCTTCATCTGTAAATTGATAATTAGGCATAAATTCCTTTACAAATTTTGATGATTATAGGTTGTAATATTTTCACTTCTGAAAGTGAAGTAGTTTTTGTCAATAAATCTGCTTTTCGTAAATTTCTTAACGCGTCCATAATTTCTTTTGGATTATAATTCCTTTGAAAATTTCCTAATTCTCTAGTTATAATTGCGTTGAGTCCAGTCCAACCTGATGATTTATCGTTTCCCATTATTTTCCAAATCATCTGTTGATACAAATTTGATAAGCCAATAATTATTTGTGGTAATTTCACACCATTTTCGTTCAAAGAACTAAAAATTCTAATTGACATATTTAGATCTTTTTTACCCATTGATTCTTGTAGTTGCCATAAATGATATTCTCTCTGAAGTCCAGATATTTTATTAATTGTCGCAACATCAATAATTGTATTCTCATCAATAACTAACGATATTTTCTCCATTTCATTAAAAACATTTGCAATGGAATCTCCATGAAGTTCTAGTAATAGATTAAGTGCGTCTGGAGCAATTTTAATATTTCGTTTGGATGCAAAATAATTCACCCATTGCTTAAATTCATTTTCAAATGGTGCTCTAACATTTACTAATGTTGATTTATTGCTTAGATTACGCAAGAATGCGTTTTTTAAATCGAATTCCTCTGATATTAACAGCAACAAATTACAAGATTTTGGATTGTCAAGATACTCCAATAGTTCATCTCGAAATCTTTGGGATATCTTCTTGGGTTGACGGATTATGAAAACTCGTTTCTCTTCAAATAATGAAAATGTTGCTAATTCTCCAAACAAGTGACTTTCGGAATCGTCATCCATAGTAAAATGAAGTTTGACTCCTTTTCCATTCAAAAATTTATTAGAAACTTCATTAATGAAATAATCTTGTAAAAATGCATCATTCCCAAAAATACAATACACAGATGCAAGTTCATTTGAGTGGACTCGCCTAATAATTTGTCCTAATGATGGTTGTTTTGTATATTTTTTCATTTAAGTAAAAAGTATTCCTGCTAATCCTATTAACAAACAATATATTGAAAACATCCATAATTTATTACGAGATACTAGAGAAACCAACCAAGCAATAACAATATATCCAACAACTGCAGAAGCAACAAATCCAACGAATATTGGAACAATGTTTTCTGCAGAAATCAAATTTAATGCATCATCTAACTTTAAAATCCCTGCACCAAATAAGACTGGAATTGCCATCATAAAGGAAAATTTAGTAGCATCTTTACTTGCAAGTCCCAAAAATAAACCTGTGGCAATCGTCATACCAGACCGCGAAATTCCCGGAATAATCGCTACTACTTGTGCTAGACCAATGAAAAATGCAATTGAAAATGTAATTTTAATTGAATCTTTGTTTGCTATATTTTTGGTAGAAAATAATACAACACTCGTTGCAATTAGTGCAATTGAAGCCAAGATGTGAGCAAATGGATCTGAAAATAAACTATCTATTTGTTCTTCAAATAACAACCCAACTATTACTGCGGGAATTGTAGCTATGACAATTGTGATTGTGTAATTCTTTTCTGATTTTTGGTTTCTTATAATTCCTAAAACCAAATCTAGAATTTCTTTTCTGTAGTAAATCAAAATTGCCACAAGAGTGCCTAAATGAAGGATAACCTCTAACACAGCTCCAGGTGATTGAATCCCCAAAAAGTATTTGCCTAATACAAGATGCCCAGAACTACTAATCGGTAAAAATTCTGATATCCCTTGGAGAATTCCCAAAATTAACGAATCTAACCAACTCATCCGATCTCTCCAAATAAAGCTATCATTCTAGCGGATTTTTCACCATCTCGTCTGTAACTATGACAGATTTCGCTTTCATAAGTACAGTACGATGACTGATAAATGTTTGCATCGAGAATATCCAAATTCAACAATTGTTGTTTTATTTCCATCGTTAAATTTACTCTGAATTTATCACCAAATTGAACTACCGATTTGTCACTAAATTGTTTTGCTACATTTTCATTAACTTCATAACAACATTGCTGAATTGATGGCCCACAGAAAACTTTTATATCTTTTGGATTACATCCTTTTTCAATCATCAATTCTGTAGTTTTACTTACAATATTGGATACAACCCCTCGCCAACCAGCATGAACTAAAGCTCGAGTTTTCGTTATTTTATCAAACAAATAAACAGGAACACAATCAGCAACTTGTAATGTTAGCACAACTTCATGATTGTCGGTTATCAAACTGTCAGTATTTGGATAATTCCCCGCTTTGTCAATCCATTGAACAATATCAGAATGTACTTGGTGCGGTATTGCCAAATACTGTGGATTAAATCCTGCTTTCCGCGCTAGTTGTTCTCGATTGTCAGTAATAATTTTGGGATTATCTAAACTGATTCGTCTACTTAACAATGCAGTTATTTGATCATCGAATAGATGAGAAATATTGAAAAATGTGTGATTTAATTTTAACATTTATCGAGGATCTTGGAGTAAAAATAATTATTTGTTTTAATCTTTAAATTCATCCTGTAATAAATCCAGTTTAATCAATATTTCATTTATATGATACAGCTTTCCATTCTTAACTTCTAAAGTCAAAAATCGATTTTCCTTGCAAGGTATTCACTTGATGTTACTAAAAATTTGGTCCTGGTTCTGTATTCTTTTTGATTGAAGTTGTTATTGTTTCGAGTGCACAATCCACATTATCACAAATTGTAAATAAGTCCATATCTGATTCGGATATTGTTCCAATTTCAACCAAATAATCCCAATTTACTACTTTTTCCCAAAACTCTTTTCCATATAGAATAATTGGAATAGTTTTCTTCATTTTTCTTGTTTGAATTAAGGTCAGAATCTCCATTAATTCATCGAGAGTTCCGAATCCTCCAGGGAATACAACCAAAGCTTTTGCAAGATACGCCATCCAGAATTTTCTCATAAAAAAGTAATGGAATTGCAAATTGAGATCTTCTGAAATCCATTTGTTTCCAGATTGCTCAAAAGGTAGCGTAATATTCAGACCTACGGATAATCCTTTAGCTTCTGACGCCCCTCTGTTTGATGCTTCCATAATACCTGGCCCACCTCCTGATGCTATAATGTATCGATGAGTATGATCGCTTAGTTCTTTACTCCATTTTGTTAGTTTATAGGCAAGTTCTCTTGCATCTTCATAAAACCTACTCATTTCATAAATTTGATCTAACATTTTCTGTTTTTGTACAGAGATATTTTTCGGTGCATTTTGTACTACTTTTTTAGCTTCTTCACGAGATAAAAACCTAGCTGAACCGAAAAATACAATTGTATCTTCTATATTGTTCTTAGCAAATTTTTGTTGCGGACCAAAATACTCTGATTGAACTCTAATAGCTCTTGATTCAGGACTACTTAAAAACTCGCGGTCGTAATAAAATCTTTGTTTTTTATTGTCTTTTGTCATTTTTTTTATTCTTTCGTAATTTTCTTTATTATAAAACAAGGTCGTAGTTGAACATTCTTCATCCTGTATATTGAGGTAATAAAATTCCTCTAATTTCCCTACTCCACCGTAACGGTTTGGGTTTTGTGTGTAGGTTCTTGGTATTTCATCTCTAACTAATCTTTTTACACTCAAAAACCTGTGTTTCTCAATCATATTCTTGATATTTTCTGTGATGATGTAATCATTCCACGAATTTATGTTTTGTTTGTTTTTGTAGATTATTACACCATTTTCCTCAACTTATTATTTTCAGATTTTATCTTTTTGAGTGATGGGATTATTTTTCTTATCAATTTTTTTTATTATAGAAATTAGGGTGTCCATCAGTCCTTCCCAAATATGTGAAATCTGAAATTGTGGTTTCACTTTTGTTTTATTGTGTTATTTCTTATTCCCATCTTTATCCCAATGTTTTTCAGTAATTATTTTTCCATCCTTGTAAGTTGTTTCATACTCCTTCTGTCCATTTTCATGCCAGGAAGTCGATAATCCATCGAATTCACCATTCTTGTAAGTTTCTTCTATCAGCTTCTGGCCATTTTCATCCCAATAAGTCGATAATCCATCTAATTCACCATCCTTGTAAGTTTCTTCTATCAGCTTCTGTCCATCTTCATCCCAATAAGTCCATAATCCATCTAATTCACCATCCTTGTAAGTTGTTTCATACTCCTTCTGTCCATTTTCATGCCAGGAAGTCGATAATCCATCTAATTCACCATTCTTGTAAGTTTCTTCTGTCCACTTCTGTCCATTTTCATACCATTCAGTACATAATCCATCTTGTTTTCCATCCTTGTAAGTTTCTTCTGTCCACTTCTGTCCATTTTCATACCACCAAGTCGATAATCCATCGAATTCACCATTCTTGTAAGTTTGTTCCCAGTCCTTCTGTCCATTTTCATCCCAATGTTTTTCAGAAATCAGTTCCCCATCTTTGTAAGTTTCTTCCATCCACTTCTGTCCATCTTCATACCACCAAGTCGATAATCCATCGAATTCACCATTCTTGTAAGTTTCTTCTATCAGCTTCTGGCCATTTTCATCCCAATAAGTCGATAATCCATCTAATTCACCATCCTTGTAAGTTTCTTCCGTACACTTCTGTCCATTTTTATACCAATAAGTCGATAATCCATCTAATTCACCATCCTTGTAAGTTTCTTCCGTACACTTCTGTCCATTTTTATACCACCAGGTAGATAATCTATCCTTCCAAGTTTCTTCACCATCCTTCTGACCAGTTCCATACCAAGAAGTCCATTTACCATCTTTTTTTCCATCATTGAGAGTTCCTTCTACTCTCGTTTTCCCATCGTCAAAAGAACAGAATACTGGTCCTGAATATGGTTCATCAGAATTAGGTAAATACTTTACCCCATGTCTTTCAACAAGTTTAGTTTCATAGTTGATAGGTTCTTTGGAACACCCAAAAATTAGTAAAAGTGATAGTATTGTAAATAATGTTTTTTTCATTTTTAAATATACCTCAAATATACAAACACGAATTTAACACGATATTTGTATTCATAAAAAGTGATGATTATGAATGATAAAATATTCCAAGATGAAAAATCATCATCAAAATTTTCATCAGTAAGACTTCTCTAAAAGAGTTAACAATTGAAATCGAAAAACCGAATCAAGTCTAGAACTTCAATCTTAACAAATATCAACCTCATCACTTATGAATGTTTGAACATCCATTTCTCGTGTTACTTCAATCTCTGAATTGAGGATTTTTGTAATTTTTCTGTACCGAATCCCCGAAACGGAGTTTTCTCTTTTTCCCTACTCCACCGTAACCGATTTTGCAAGGTTTCGTGGTTGGTCAACATCACATCCTTTTAGTACGGCAATATGATACGCCAGGAGTTGAAGTGGAATTGTCATCAAAATAGGTGCTAATAAATTGTGAGTTGATGGAATATGAATAATATGGTCAGAATATTCCATTAACTCATCATTTTCTTGAGATGATACGATAATAATTCGACCTCCTCGAGATTTAACTTCACGAATATTTGAGAGTACTTTATCATATTGATTTTTTGTTACTAAAAATACAACTGGCATTTCTTCATCGATTAAAGCAATAGGTCCGTGTTTCATTTCTGCTGCAGGATATCCTTCTGCGTGGATATAAGAAATCTCTTTGAGTTTCAATGCTCCTTCTAGTGCAACAGGAAATTGATACCCTCTGCCTAAATATAAAAAGTTCTTCGCATCTTGATAATCTCTAGCAATTGTTTTGATACTATCTGAAAGTTTTAAAACAGAGTCAATTTTATTGGATATAGATTTACATTCATCTAGCAAAGTTTGCACCTTGGTTCTATCTTTCCCTGCTTTTTGAGCCAAGTATGATGCAATCAGACTCAATATAGTAACTTGAGATGTAAATGCTTTTGTGGATGCAACTCCAATTTCCGGACCAGCGTGAATGTAAACACCAGCATCTGCTTCTCGCGCAATTGAGCTTCCAACTACATTCACTATTCCTAATGTTAAAGCTCCCAAACTTTTAGCTTTTTTCATTGCGGCTAGAGTATCTGCAGTTTCACCAGATTGACTAATTGCCAACACTACAGACTCAGAATCTACCGTAGTTCTACGATATCTAAATTCAGATGCATATTCAACCTTCACCGATTTATGTAGCAGTTCCTCAATTAAAAATCCACCAATTAAGGCAGCGTGCCACGATGTACCACAAGCAGTAATGAAAATTTGTTTGGCATCTAAAATGTTTTGGACATAATCTTGGATTCCACCTAGTTTAACTAAACCATCATTGTAATTGATTCGTCCTCTTATTGCATCAGAAACTGAATTTGGTTGCTCAAAGATTTCTTTAAGCATAAAATGTTCATAACCACCTTTTTCAATTTGTTCAAGTGAATATTCAATTTTTTCAATATCTTTATCAACTATATGATTTTTGCGAATATTGCGAATTTCATAATCACTTTTCTTAATTACAGCAAGTTCTCCTTCGTCAAGGTATATGATATTTCTTGTATATTCTATAATTGGTGATGTGTCCGATGCAACAAACATTTCATCTTTGCCAATTCCAAGAACTAGCGGACTTCCAAATCTTGCAGCAATAATTTTATCCGGTTCATCTTCGCACAATACTACAATTCCATAAGCACCTACAACTTTGGTGAGTGCTAATCTAACAGCTTCTGCAAAATCAAGATGATCCTTTTTATAAATGTATCCTATAAATTGAACCAATACTTCTGTATCAGTATCAGTAACACATTCAATGCCTGCATCAGAAAGTAGTTGTCTAAGTGAAGAATAATTCTCAATAATTCCATTATGTACTAATGTAAATTTACTAGATTTATCTTGATGAGGATGTGCGTTTATATCATTTGGGATACCGTGAGTTGCCCAACGAGTATGCCCTAAACCAAAAGTCCCGACAGTATTAGATTCGTCAAGCATTGTCTCAAGGTTTTTAACTTTACCTTTGCATTTTGTCAGAGATGTTTTGTTGTTATGATTAACTGCAATCCCAGCTGAATCGTAACCTCGATATTCTAACCTACGCAAACCTTTAATGATAACATCAGCTGCTTTTCTACTTCCAATATATCCTACTATTCCACACATATCTTTAATTGTTAATTATAAAATGACAAACTATTAATTAACTTTCCTTTCTTTTTTTACAGCTAAGTTTACTATGAACTAGCTATGAGCGTCGTAATAATTTTGATTAACCATTTAATTATAGTTATTCCCACTCAATCGTCCCGGGTGGTTTGGATGTTACATCGTAAACCACACGATTTACACCTTTAACATCGTTAACAATTTTACTGGATGCTTTTGCAAGCACATTATATGGCAAATTATACCAATCTGCTGTCATCCCATCTAAACTGGTTACTGCACGAAGTCCTATTAGATTTTCGTAAGTTCTAGTATCACCCATAACTCCGACTGTTTTGACAGGGATTAAAACTGCAAACGCTTGCCAAATATTCTGATATTCTCCTGTTTCTTTCAGTATTTCTATGAAAATATTATCAGCTTCTTGAAGTATTTGAATCCTTTCTTCAGTTATCTCACCTAAAATTCTAACTGCTAATCCAGGTCCTGGGAATGGATGACGATCGAGAACAAAATCAGGTAGTCCAAGCTCTCTCCCAGCTTTTCTCACTTCATCTTTGAATAAATCACGAATCGGTTCGATTAGATCAAACTGCATATCATCTGGCAAACCGCCAACATTATGATGAGATTTTATAGTAACTGCTGAACCACCAACATCTCCTCCTGATTCAATAACATCTGGATATAGAGTGCCTTGTGCTAGAAAATCAACATCCCCAATTGTCTTAGAAACTTCTTCGAAAGCTCGAATAAATTCCTCACCGATTATTTTCCTTTTTTGCTCCGGCTCGGTTACGCCACTTAGTTTTGATAAAAATTTATGTGAATAATCGTGGCATTGGATATTCAAACCCAGCCCTTCTTTCAAAGTACTCATTACTTGGTCAGCTTCATTTTTCCGCAATAATCCATGATCAATAAAGACACAAGTTGATTGTTCCCCAATAGCTTTATGTAGGAGAGTTCCAACTACAGATGAATCAACACCTCCGCTTAAACCTGTGATTACTTTTTTATTTCCAACTTTATCTCTGATTTTGTCTATAGCTTCGTTAATAAAATTAGCTGGAGTCCAATTAGGTTTACAATGTGCAATTTTGAAAATGAAATTAGACAACATTGTCTGGCCTTCTACAGTATGTACAACTTCCGGGTGAAACTGTACTCCAAAATGTGGTTTTTGATGATGATGCACAGCAGCAATAACCTCGTTCGATGAACGAGCGATGACTTCCCATGGATTTTCTATATTTATAACTTCATCACCGTGACTCATCCAAACTTGAGTATTTCCTGAGATATTATGAAAGAGAGAATTTTCAATAACTTTATGTACTTTAGCATATCCATATTCTCCTTTACCCTTTGAATGAACTTCTCCTTCAGAATTTTGAATCAATAATTGAAGTCCATAACATATACCGAGAATTGGAATTTCACTTTTTAAGATATCTGAATCTAATTGAGGTGATTGTTCGTCATAAACACTTGCTGGTCCTCCAGATAGTATAATAGCTTTAACATTCTTGTCAACCAATTCCTTTAATGTAGTATTATATGGAAGGATTTCAGAATATACATGTTGCTCCCTTACTCTTCTTGCAATAAGTTGAGTATATTGCGAACCAAAATCCAGTACTGCTATAGTCTGTGTGTGGTGTTTCATTCTATTCTATTTCCGTTACTTTTGAATTTTGAAATTTTTCAATTCCAAAAAAGTTGAATATTTGAGTAATTGTTCTTTTCAAGTCTCTTCTATGAACGATATTATCAACGAAACCTTTTTCTACTAAAAATTCAGCTCGCTGAAATCCTTCCGGTAAATCTTCACCAATAGTTTGTTTAATCACTCTTGCTCCCGCAAAACCGATTAGTGCATTTGGCTCGGCAAGAATAATATCACCTAGCATTGCAAAACTTGCCGAAGTGCCACCTGTTGTTGGATCAGTTAGAATAGTAATATACAGACCGTTGTCTTTTGAGTATTGTGCTAATTTTGCGCTTGTTTTTGCCATTTGCATTAAACTGTAAGCACCTTCTTGCATCCTAGCACCACCAGAAGAAGTGATGATAATCAGTGGAAGTTTCCGTTTTCTAGCATGGTCAATAGCTCTGCTGATTTTCTCTCCAACTACCGATCCCATGCTTCCACCAATATATGAAAAATCCATTATTGCTACAACTGTATCTTGTCCATTAATTTTTCCTACAACTACTCGTACCGCTTCGTTTAAACCAGTTTTAGTTTGAGCTGCTTTGAGTTGATCTGAATACTTTTTTTCACCTTTGAATGATAGCGGATCTACTGATCTCACATTCTCAGCTATTCCATGATATTCATCATTGTCTATCAATAATTTCAAATAAGCAGAACTATTAATTCTAAAATGATGAGAACAAGAAATACAAACATGATAATTTTTTTCAAGTTCTCTTTTGTAAACAACTTGGGCACAACGAGGACATTTAATCCATAAACCTTCAGCCGTATCTCGTTTATCAAGTGTTTTTATTTTATCTGCTGATCGTCTAAACCATTCAGCCATTATTTATTTACTCCGATGTTTTTTAACTCCAAAATGTATAAAACTGCATCATCACCTTTTGTGTAATAATCTTTGCGTGCTCCAACGGGGATAAATCCTTTTGACTCATATAATTTCCGAGCTGGCAAATTATTTGCACTTACTTCTAACATTACTGTTTCTGCATTTAAATTAATCAAATCTGCAATAACAAAATCAAATAATTTAGAGGCAATATTTTTCCCTCGAAAATCCTTCCTTACAGCAATATTATTTAGGTGATATTCGTTTTCTATCAACCAACCAAATACATAAGCTATGATTTGATTATCTTCTAAATACACCCAATTTCTTGAAATTTTATCCTTGTCTAAATCACTTTTGAAATGAATCAAAGACCAAGGCTTGTCAAATGAAGAATTTTCAATTTTGATAATCTCATCAAGGTGTTCAATTGTAGCTTTAGCAATCATTTCTTATCTAGGGAAATGTTAAATTCAGTTAAATAAAGAGGATTAACTGAATTTATATTCTCTTCTTTCAATTCGTAATATTTATTAATAGCTATTTCTCCAATCCATCTTGCAGATGGACAAATTTCGGTAAAATTCTCAGTCGTAATATATTTTGAAATTCCGTAACCAAAAACAGGAATATTATTTAATTCACTTATTGAAATACACTTTGGGTCTGAATTTTCAGTATTTTTGAGAAATTTCTGAGTAAATACTAAATCCCTATGAGAATGAATAGCCACCCAATGTTCAGATTGCATTGTGATTTGTTTTTCCAAACTTTGTAATGTCGGGATAGGAATAATTGGTAAGCTTGAAGCATACGCTAGTCCTTTTGCAAGACTCATTCCAATCCGTAATCCTGTATATGAACCAGGACCAGCAGATACTGCAATTCCATCTAAATCATTAATTGACGATAATGAAGATTTAATAATATCATCAACAAATACAGGGAGTTTCTGAGAGTGAATTCTCGGTTCATTCGTTTCATTAATTTCTGCTAGTTTATCATCAATAAAAATTGCAACACTGCAAATATTTGTAGAAGTTTCCAACGCCAGAATATTCATACTAATTCCTTTGTAGCTTTAGCAAGTTTGATGTTGTGATGATTTTTCCCAACATTCACAAACTCTATCACAATAATATTCGTAGGTAAAAGTTGAGAAATAAGTTCAGACCATTCGATAAAAACAACATTATCAGAATTAAAGTACTCGCTAATTCCTAGTTGTAACCAACGGTGGATATTACTCTCTCGGTAGCAGTCGATATGAACTATCTTTGGTGTACATTCATATTCATTAACCATAGTAAAAGTTGGAGAAGTTACTTCTCCAATATACCCAAGTCCTTTTGCTACACCCTTCATAAATGTAGTTTTCCCTGAAGCTAAATCTCCTTTGAGTGCAAATACATCCCCAGATTGAACAAACTTTGCTAGATTCTGCCCTAACACAATTGTTTCTTCTGGAGAATAAGTATCGTTACCAACCCAACCTGTAATCATTTTCTCTTTCCCTTTAGAATAGCAACTGGAACAATCATTTCTTCCATAGATATTCCTCCATGTTGAAAACTGTTTTGAAATCGCTTTACAAAACGATGATAATCATTTGGATAAACGAAAAAATTATCATCTTTTGCTATAACAAAATTAGTAGTTAAATCATCTTTAGGAAGTCTAAATTCAGTTGGATTTTTTATAAACAAAGAGGTTTTTCCAGATACAGTTAAATTCCGTCCATGTTTGTATCGAACTCCAGTTGATGCTTGACGGTCTGCTTTCACATTAATTGGTTTATTTACTCGAGTAGTTCCGTGATCGCTAGTAATAATTACGGTATGTCCCCAACTGCTGATTTCTTTCATAACATTTAATAACCAAGCATTTTCAAACCAAGAACAAACTGCTTTTCTGTATCCTGATTCATCTGGAACCATTTCTTTTAATACATCAGATTCAGAGCGAGTATGTCCTAGCATATCTACAAAATTTATGACAATCGCCATTAAATCAGTATTTTTATAATCACTAATTCGGTTTTCTAATTTTTTCCCATCATTATAAGTAATTACTTTGAAATAGTTAACAGATTTATCAGATAGTTTTAACCGTTTCATCTGATCTTTCAAAAATGTTTCTTCAAAACGATTCATGCTTGTTTCATCTCGAGACATTTCATTCCAAAACTGTCCATATTTTTTCTTGATTTCATAAGGATACAAGCCACTAAATATTGCATTTCTTGAGTATGGAGTTGCAGTAGGAAGAATTGATAAATATTGATCAGTTTCAACGGTATAGTATGGAAATAATAACTCAGTCATTGCTTTCCATTGATCCATTCTTAAACAATCAATTACAAAGAGAACTACTTTATTGTTATCTTCAAGAATTGGTTTTACAGTATTTTTAACAATATCTGGTGAAAATATGGGTTTATCATCTGAATTCATCCAATTCTTATAGTTAGATGATATGAATTGTGTAAAACTCCGATTAGATTCAAGATACTGATCTTCGAGTATTTGCTTTAATCCTTGTTCTCCAAATTTATCAAAAGTAATTGACCAGTCTATAAGTTTATTATTGATTTTATACCAGTCTTCAATATCGTCAGCAATCATTACATCTGATCCGATTTTCTGAAATTCTTGTAGATAATCCTTGTATGCTCGTTCACTATGAATTTGTTCAGTTTCTAGTACATTTTTGCACGCGAGCAAAATTTGGCTCGGATTAACTGGTTTAGTTAAATAATTGGATATATGAGCACCAATTGCCTCATCCATCAACCACTCTTCTTCATTTTTTGTAATCATTATAACAGGAAGACTTGAATGTTCTTCTTTAATCATTTTTAGAGTTGTCAAGCCATCAAGTCCATCCATCATTTCGTCTAATAATATTAGATCAAATTGATGTTGTTTGATTTGATGAAGGGCATCCTCTCCTGAATTGACTGGAGTAACATTGTATCCCTTCTTCTCAAGAAAAAGTATATGTGGTTTGAGTAGATCAATTTCATCATCGACCCACAGAATTTTTCCTCTTTTGTCCATATTATTATCCATATTAGCATATAAATTTATGAAGATTTACAAGCGAATATCGTTAAAATATTCTATTAAACTTGATTTACTTTGTAAATAGGATGAAAGTTCCGTCCCAATCTCTGTCTGGAGGGTTATTTTTAAGTTGGTTACATCTCTCAATGTACATTAAACTCGGATTAGTTGGACGATGTGGAAATTGCTCCTCCAATAAGGAACTTTTTTGGAATTTTGAGATGGCTTTATCCCATTCTTGTTTTCTGTATAATTTAATACCTTCGTGGAATATGTCAACCATTTCTATTTTGTGCTTGGTTACTTGTCCTTTATATCCTAAAATTTCAATTGTTTCCGTAGGTATTGCCTTACCAAGCAATTGAACTTTATCTGTTCGACGCCACTCGTACTTATCTTTACCGGCCATTTCAAGCGAATCTTCGGAACAATGTATATAAACCCCATAGAATTTCGCAGCCATTTCAATTCTTGATGCTGTATTTACAACATCTCCCATCATCGTATAATTCATTCGTACCGCAGAACCCATATTCCCGGTAACAATATTCCCTGAATTTACTCCAATTCGCATTCTCATTTGACTAACTAATTCAGGCCATTTCCCACTATTGGAAGCCCATTTTGCTCTAAGGCAATCTAGTGTATCCTGCATTTCTATTGCTGTATCAATTGCTTGCTTTGCATGGTCTTCCATTGGAATTGGCGCACCAAAAAACGCAACAATACCATCTCCTTCATATTTATCCAAAGTACCTTTATGTTTTAGAAGTAAATTTGTCATTGGAGTAAAATATTCGTTTAACAACTCTACAAGCTCACTAGGATTTAATGATTCTGAAAAAGTCGAGAATGACTGGATATCAGAGAAGAATGCAGTTCTAACACCTTCATCTCCTCCGAGCTTTGGCTCTCGTTTATCTTCATACATTTGTTCAATTAGTTCAGGTGAAATGTAAGTCTCAAAAGTACCTTTAAGAAACTTCCTGTCTTTTTGAGACGAAACAAGAGAATACGCCAAGTTTAGTCCATAAGTAACAAAAATAGACATTATTGGGAATACAACAGGTAGCATAATCGATTCACCCATTTCTGGTACATTAAATGCTAACTTCGAGAGCATCATTTCAATCCAACTGTCAGGAAATATTTTAAAAGCAATCATTTTAAAAAACCATAAAAAGTCCTGCATAAAAGCACCTATTGCATACATAAACCAACCAACAATTTCAACTCCAACAATAATACTACTTATTGCTGTGTTCAAAAATGTTAAAACAAGAAAAGTAACAATTGAAAATAGAATAATAATTGAGATTTGACTAAATCTACCCTCATGAGAATATGACAACGAATGCGTTGGTACAGAAATATAATTATGATCTAGTATTTGCTGAATAGCATTTGCGTGAATTTCAACTCCTGGCATTAAGCTCTCGTGACCTAAATAACTAAAATATGGTGTCGCTTTTACATCATGAATAACTTCTGTTGATAATCCAATTACAACTATTTTATCTTTAAAAGGACTGTTCTCTAATCCTCCAAAATCAGGTATATGATACAGAGGATAAGATGGATCAATAAAAATACTCATCCAATCAGTATCTTCCTCTTCTAATTGATATTCTGTATCATCCAAAACATTTGATAAAGGATATCTATCAAATGTCTTATACGAACTTCCAAATGGAGAGGCAATTGAAGTTGGACCGTAGTAATTTATTAAAAAAGTCGCTAATCGTCCATGAGTTTTAATAACCAAAGGTCCATAAGTAATTTTTTCATTTTCTAAATCGGGTATTGTTACACAACTATCTGGAATATCTAAGTATTCTTTTACAGCTTTTAATCCAAGTGACAGATATACTTTTGAAGGATCGTTATTTATTGTAGAATAAATTATGTATTCACGAGTTACAGCATCTTCAGATGCTTTAAATTCTCCAACCATTCCTGTTTCAGGACTGCTTTCCATTATTTTTTCTACAGGATACATAATATATTCTGGAGGAAGTCGTGTAGGTTCTTTAACTCTTTTGGCTCCAAAAACTACATCAGTTCCTTGATTTTGGGCATATTGGATGGCTTGCAAAAATAAATCATCACCATGCTCAAATGACTTAGGTATTTCCTCATCTGCAAAACTTTTAATAACATGTTGTGACGAATGATCAGGTTTATCGAATTCGATATCAAACACAATTGTTTTAGTGCCAGCATCTGTTAAATTACGAATTACTTTTGACCACAAAGTTCCTCTTGGATAAGGCCAAGCATCAGGGATTAATCGCCACGCTTCGTCGTCTAAATCAACAATAACAACATCCATCCCTTTGTCCCAACGCCCATTCCCAGTATCTATAAACGGTTCATTGTCATCCCGAGAGGAATTCTTATTTATATCTTCATAGATTTCACCCATATCCCATACTTTATTACCAACATCAACAAATTGTTCACCTTTATCGCAAATCCCATTTCCGTTATCATCTGTAAATCTTTCTGTTTTTTTTGGAATTCCATTATGTGCTAATGATCCAGATAGTGGACCTCGAAGCTTAAATTTGAAGTCATATATTTTGTGCTCAAGAAGGTTAAAAGCACCTACAATATATAGAAAGGAAACAAGAATCACTGACACTAAAGTCAGAATTAATCTTACAAGATAAGTCTTATGTTTTGATTGAACTGTAACCATTAGAATCTATAAGATAATTTTGCAGTAAAATGGATGTTTTTGTAAATATCTTCTCCATCAACAATTTTGTAACGAAAATCTGAATCTGCTCTCACAATAAAATCTTCAAACAAATCTAATACAGCACCAGCTTTTATACTGTATTGAACGAAATCTGCAACTCCAGATCCAAATGAAACATTGACTCCACCCTTTATCTTTCCAGAAATCTTTGGCAATAAATAATAAATCATCTCATCAATTACGAATAAATACTGTTCATCATAATAGTGAGGTCCTTTACTGAATGAGTTGAAGCTTGTACTAATAAACAAATTTGATTCCCAACTTTGATCGAATACTGAATGAAGATTAGCACTGAAAAACCTATTTGTTGATGCAGGTGAATAATAAGTAGAGTCAGACAAATCTCGTTCATCCTCATAAATATCAACTTTATCTGATTTATAAATATTACAAGATATATTATGTGATATATCAAATAAGTTGAATTCGTTTGAAAACGACAAATTCATTCGTGAAGTCTTTGTGTTTTCCCTCAGATCACTAGTCATCAATGTATCTAAAGTATCTGCTATTGCTGATGTAATGTAAATAGTATCTATCTCAGATAATCCATTATTTCGAGTATCCCAACCAACTGCAAAATTAAATGCTGGTAAGCCCCTTCCTGGATACATGTTAAAGCCAATATCAGTTCTGTTGGTTCTACCAACAATTCCATCATTCAGACTAACACCGTTGTCTGTTCCTTTCCACTTTACAAACAACAATCCTCTATTATGAAACAACCTTACCCTGTCAGAAAATGTCTGTTCGCGAATATCCTTTTCTAAATATGGATTTCCTAGAGTATTAAACTCAGGACCAATCTGACGATATCCCAGTTTAATAGAATGACCGAAGTAATTCAAGTTTAATTTTAGATGATAAGCTAGTGATGGCATGTGCATTATTTCTGTAATTCCAATTTTCCCTGAGGAAATATCAATTGGTAGTAAAGGAACTTGATTAATATTCATGTGGAAATATTCTTCGTAATCTACAGGATCAAATGGTATATCATCTAAAGCAATTCCTTCTGAATCTACATTGGGTGAATAATAAGTAGTATCTCCATTTTCTACTGTGAAAGATGAATCGTTTATCCAAAATACATTCTCGTCTATATCAGAATAAGTTTGTCCAAGATATCCATCGTCAAATTCATCAAGCAAAGTGTCTAATCCTGGTTTGGATACAACAGGATCCCATATATTTTGGTTCAACAGACTAAAAGCAAACCCAGTATAAAATTTTGCTCTGTTATTGTCAAAATTAAACGATAAGTCTGAACCTACCACAATATTATCCTGTGGAGACATTCCATCCCAGTCTTTTGTTAATTGTTGATAGTCAAAACTTATAGAATCATCAAATATCTCATTGAAATTTTTGATTAAGTTTGAATACTGTATATTATATGAAATGAAAATATTAGTAGAATCATCTGTTTCAAATTCTGTTGAATGAAAATAATTACTATATTCAACGCTATCAACATATTCTGTCAACTCCCACGGTAGTTTGATTATAGCATCATTCAATGAGCTATAAACTGAAGGGATGTTATCCTTCGCTTTAAAAATGTTAACATTCCATTGAAAACGGTTTTTATACTTTAATCCAAGACTGGCAACTTTCGCATCTCTAGTGAATGTATAATCATCTCTTGAAATTGTTAACAAGTTAGATAAAGTATCAAAATCAGCTACCATTGCATCATCTTCCAAATCGCCCTGAATTACTCTTGCAATTTGTCCTTGTGCATAATTAACAAACAAGTAGTTAGAATCAAAATTAATTTGTGCTCCGCGCAAACGATATCCATTTACCATATATTCATTGATAACTGGATAAACATCTCCAAGTTTCAGATTGACAAAAGGGGTTCTGAATTCAAATGAATATCTATTTTTAGGTTGTAGTAATTCATTCTCAATGGAAGTTTGTTTAACTTTTAGTTTTATTTTTGCCCAATCCAAGTTCATTCTATAGTTCAAATAAGCATTTTGTATTGATACAACTTCATCGTCTATCAATGCCTGTATTACATCTGTTGATACTTTTCCTGATTGGTTAAATGTATATTCCTTCCGAGTTGTAAGTGCATCAGAAATAACTGTAAACTCCCAAAATATAGGTTGATATTCCATCCCAAAGATATTATTGTATGTTATCTTTATACGATGATTACCTGATAGAATATCCTTAGGAATATATGTTAGCAGTTTTTTATCTAATGTTACTAGATCTGTAATATATTTATGATCTAATTTGACTTTAATACTACTAAAGTCAATATTCTTCTCATTGAAAAATGAAACTGCAAGTAATAAATCTGTTTCGTTTATTTTTGAGTCAGGCTTTGGTGAGAGAATAATAGCTTTGGGTACTATCCTATCGTTCACAAAATTATACGCATCAACGGATTTTCCCTTAACTGACAATTGAACAGGATTGCTAAATGGATTATCAGAGGGATATGCAACAGCACTTCCATCGGATAATTCGAAAATTATGCAATACTCAATGCCAGGTGCTGTTACAAAATTCTCTGGAATTTCACCTGAGTAAATATTTGACGATACTGATGACATTCCAACTTGAAGGTATTCTGTATTGCCCTTTTTTCTGAAATATATTTTAGCACCAATAATATCTTTTGTAATTCTGCTTAACTCAGATTGTATAAGATATGGAAATCCTGACAGAGCACTCTCACTTGGATTGTGATGAACTTCAAATCCAACACCCATTGAAACCAATAATAATAAGATTATATATCGCAATGTGAATAGACCAAATTTAATTGAAAATTATTTATATCGTATAATAATTTTTTTCTCTTCACCTGATTGATTTTGAAGTTTGATTTCTAATTCTCCCTCTGTATCAGTTGAATCATCAGTTTCTTGATTAGTTTCGCTATCCTGTTCAAAATCTTCTTCAAATTCTTCATCTGAATCACCTTCATTCATATCTAGAGGAACTTCATTAGGTACTGTTGGTGCAATATCGATGGTTCCACTAGGAAGAGAAGTAGTTGTTATGTTTGCTTCCATCAATACAATATCACCTGAGATTAGATTTCTAATTTCTACAATCCCTTCAAGTCCGAAAAATTGATCTCCGTCAATTTCATCTATATCAACCCAAAATTTAGTTCCTTTTACAGATGCAACAGAAGTAGGAGATACAATTGTAAATTGCCCTTTTTTCTGTTTTGGAATATTCAGTTTCATTTGACCATTTTTTATATTGATTTGTTTGATAATGCTGTTGCTGTCTGAATTTCCTTTTACAACTAGTTTTGTATCATTTTGTACTTTGACCATCGATTTATCATCGAGATAGACAAAAATTAAGTATCCATCGCTACCTGTTTGGATTTCGTCATCAATAAATAGAGACGATCCTATTTGTAATCCTTGAGTCAATTTCTGTTCAGAATATTTCTTGTACTCAACCTTTCCGCTTGACTTAGTAACAATTGCAACTTGATCGTTTGCAAATGTTAACATAAAGCAGAAAATCCAACCTAATATGTATAAATTTTTCATTATTCTACCTCCACATCAATTATTGTTATATCACCAGTCTGGATCTGTGATAAAAATTCATACAATTGAGTAATCGGGATTTCCTCTCCATTCACTGTTATAGTATTCGTTGAAGAATAACCTGAGAGTTCTCCTCCTGAACCAAACAACTGATCATATTGTTGCTCACCTATAAGATCCCGTATTAATTCCTGGTTTGGGTCAAATGCCCCAGTAGGTTCGTCTAAAGAAATTATTTTGAATACATAAATATCACTTAAAATATCTTCAGTTCCTAAAGTTGTACCGTAAGAACGCTTAACCTGCCAAGCATATAATTTACCTTGTTCAAGTGAACTAGCATCAGAAACTGGATATTGAAAAGTTGTTGCATCCCCTGCGAGCGTGTAATATTCCTCATATTGTGATAATGGAAGAACAGACATATCATTGATTGCTTCAGAAAGTGTTGAATGATTTTCTGGATTAAACTCACTAACTCTAATTCCGTACGAACAAGCTGAGCAATAATCAGCAGACCACTGAAATACTGGATATGTGGTGTAAATTGCAGTTACAGAAGTATCGGTTATTGTTCCTCCAGGTGTAACCAAATCTAAAAGAACTGGAGAGTAGATTTGTATATTTTCAATAATTTGGTCGTAAGTACCATTTTCACCAGATAGTATTATAGAAAATGAATAATTACCATCAGGCATTTTCCCAGATTCCATAATTGTATCTGAAATTCCATCTATTACTTCTTGCGATGGGGTATTTATTTCGCTTGAGATAACTTCTATGCTAGGATAATTTGACAACGGATCATTTACATTTATAT
The DNA here is from genome assembly GCA_014381725.1 of Fidelibacterota bacterium. Taxonomy (GTDB): domain Bacteria; phylum Fidelibacterota; class Marinisomatia; order SCGC-AAA003-L08; family JACNLC01; genus JACNLC01. The sequence continues at coordinate 33,993 of JACNLC010000024.1, forward strand.
CCGTGCTTGAGAATTGTAAAACACTATTAAGACCTTTTATAACAACTTCTCCGGATAATAGTTCTTCTAAACTGTCAAACCCAAGCACTTGGGATTGAACTTTCAGAGAGAAATCTAAGGTTAATTCTTCATCAGAATTATAATCATCTGCTACTATGCTGTAGTAAAATAACTCAACATTAGATTGTCCAGTTGCTATATCAAAACTCCCAACATAAAATGTAACCAGGTTTGATTCGTTAAAATATCCTTCTAATTTGTAGTTATTGGGATTGTTGTCTGCGAAGATGCATCCAATTAAAGTTATTGTAGATAAAAGCCATTTCATAATAAACTCCTTTCATATCTAACTAAAATATAACACTCTTTCGCATAGAAATCTATATAAGAATATCAAATAAAACAATGATTTTCGTCACAAAAAAAGGGCTTCATTACTGAAGCCCTTCAAAAGTTACCGGCAACTACCTACTCTCCCACACTAGTCTCCCGTGCAGTACCATCGGCGTAATAGAGCTTAACTTCCGAGTTCGGAATGGGATCGGGTGTACCCTCTATGCTATAGCCACCGGATAAATTTATGTGAGAATTGCTATAAGATTGATGAATTGTAGTTCTGAAAATTAATATTTGATCAAGCCTCACGGCTAATTAGTACCACTCGACTAAATACATTACTGTACTTACATCTATGGCCTATCAATCCAGTAGTCTACTGGTAGCCTTCAGTCCCGATAAATCGGGAAGGGAAATCTTATCTTTGGAGGGGCTTCGCGCTTATATGCTTTCAGCGCTTATCCCTGCCGAACGTAGCTACCCTGCGATGCCACTGATGTGACAACAGGTACACTAGAGGTTCGTCCGTTCCGGTCCTCTCGTACTAAGAACAGCTTCCATCAAATTTCCTGCGCCCATAGAGGATAGGGACCGAACTGTCTCACGACGTTCTAAACCCAGCTCGCGTGCCGCTTTAATGGGCGAACAGCCCAACCCTTGGGACCTTCTCCAGCCCCAGGATGCGACGAGCCGACATCGAGGTGCCAAACCTCCCCGTCGATATGAGCTCTTGGGGGAGATCAGCCTGTTATCCCCGGAGTACCTTTTATCCGTTGAGCGATGGCCCTTCCACTCGGAACCACCGGATCACTAACTCCTGCTTTCGCACCTGCTCGTCCCGTCAGACTCGCAGTCAAGCTCCCTTATGCGTTTGCACTCTGCGCACGATTACCGACCGTGCTGAGGGAACCATTGAGCCCCTCCGTTACATTTTTGGAGGGGACCGCCCCAGTCAAACTACCCACCAGACACTGTCCTGAATCCGGATAACGGATCACAGTTAGACTTCCGACAATACAAGGGTGGTATTTCAAGATTAACTCCACGATCACTGGCGTGACCGCTTCATAGTCTCCCACCTATCCTACACGTGTAGAATCAAAAGACAATATCAAGCTGTAGTAAAGGTTCACGGGGTCTTTCCGTCCTTCTATGGGTAGCCGGTATCTTCACCGACAATACAATTTCGCTGAGTTTCTGGTCGAGACAGTGGGGAAGTCGTTGCACCATTCGTGCAGGTCGGAACTTACCCGACAAGGAATTTCGCTACCTT
>JACNLC010000018.1 GCA_014381725.1 Fidelibacterota bacterium
GGGTTTAGCACATTTTTTAAGTGGTTGCAATCCTAACAAATCGCCACGTTATTTAATTATGTTTAGAAGCCAGTTTCGTCTAAAAACTCCCGGGCACCTGCTCTATCTAATTCCGGGTGGGGAAGTTCAGAGTATTTAGACTCTCTATTCATCCTTTTCATGATGTGTTTCCTTTTTGTTTCAGTTAACACACCAGGAAGGTCTATAAACGAAAAAACCGCCAAAGCATCAGGCGGTTCATAGTTTCCCTTTTCGGGCTCATCTACCGTTTATGGATCAAACCACCGTGGCCACTTGGCTCGGTTGGCAGCCCCAATTCTTAATTGAGACGTTCCTGATGTTGGTTGAATTTAGTATTAATAAATGTGTTTAATCAAGCTCAATATTTCCTAATCTCTATTCTCAAGTTTTTCTATTATCCAATCGATTCTTATTGTTGTGTCAATTACATCTCTCCACGACATTCCTGAATCAATCATGTGTGAATGAGCAATTTTATCTCTTATTTTTTCAACTTTTTTCATAAACTTATCAAAAGATGTTTTACTGTTAAAACCAATATGTTCCAATAATGCTTTATTGTTCAATAATAAATCTCTTTTATCAGATATTTGAATACAATCTACTAATTCTAAAGCTTCATTTTTTTCTTTTCTTAAGCTGTGAACTATTTTTGCATTTTCAACTCTTTTTTCAGTTAAATATTGTATCCAGGACTCATTTTGATATGACTTTTTAATAATAGAAAGAAAATACATTTCTAATATTGAAATAAAGCCAAAAATTAGCATACGGACTGGGGCCTTTTGTAAATCGCTCCGAGTAACAATGCGGTCGATTTTATTTTTACTTAAAACAAAAATTCTTTCTTTTTCCTTCAACAATTGGAATATATCTACTAATGGGGTGGTTTCGGAAATAAGTTCCGATGGTTCAAAATGCCTTATATACTTTATAATTTTACCAATGTTTGATGTTAAATCATTTATTAAAATATAACCAGAAGTACTACCTGATTTGATACCCATTACATCATAATCATTAGTAATTAATACATTTTTTATGAATTTTACTTTCTCATCACCGTCTTTATAGGCAAATTTTGACGATATATCCTTAACAGTAATGCTATTTTTGAATATTTTCCTTAAATCAGCGGAATCTAATTTTAAACTTGGCATTTATACCTGTCGCATTTCTATTAATAGTTAATTATTTTCCAATGCAATATTTCCGTTACTTTATGACAATTTTTCCTATTAAGTATCAGATATTCAATTTTTAATATTTATTTTCTAATGAGCAATTTTTCAAGCTTCTTTAAAAGATTTATTTTCATAACATTATCTTTTAATAATTTGAATTGACGAATTATGGATTCCTCCACTGATTTATCTAATACGGACATAATCTTTTCCTCAATAGAATCTATTATTATGAGATCCTTATCTCTCAAGAAAACGGGGGGGGTAGAAATATAGCTATTTATCTGTTCTAACCTAGTTTTTGTTAACTTCTCAATATTACCTGTCGGTAATTCTGACATCCAATTTTTTATTTTCTTCCTTGATACGCTCTTCTGCAATATCAACGTATTTACTCTCAATTTCAATCCCCATATATTTTCTGCCATTGGATAAGGCAGCGATAGCAGTTGTACCTGAACCCATAAAGGGGTCTAAAACAATATCATTTTCTTCTGTCAATAACTTTATAAACCATTCTGGCAATTCAACTGGAAATGCTGCAGAATGGTTGGTATTGTTAGTTACTGACACCAATTCTAATACATTATGTGGGTCAACATACTCCTTATTTTGCCAATTATCTACTTGTCTACTAAGACCACTGCCAGTATTAGAAAAGTGTCTTTTTTTATCATGATTGCTAACCTGATCATTATTAAACCTTTTTTTCGCCCAGTCACCGATTGGCACCTGGACTGGTTCACGAAAAAATTCTATGTCCTTTTGCTTTGAAAAATGATATACCCGCTCCCAAGTATCTCTAAACCTTCCTGGCCAACTTCCAGGGAAAGCAGTTTTTTTATACCAACAATATTCCTCTCTCCACAACCATCCTGTTCTAATTAAATCTAGTACTAGATTATATGTATAAGGTTGGCGCTGGTAATCTTTAACGTGCTCTTTGATATTTAATATGAAGGAACCTTTAGGCTTTAATATCCTATGACACTGTTTAGATATTTTTCGAAACCAGTGAACATATTCTTTAGAGGTCTTTGTAGGGTATTGGTCACTACGTTTATCAGCATAAGGAGGTGATGTAATAATTAAATCTATACTTTCATCTGGAAAAATGTTCCGATTTTTTAGCTTTTTTAAGGCATCACCTTTTTGGATCTTATTTATATACTTTTCCACTACTGAATTTGGTTAAAAAAAATGCTATAGGGCCAGTTAAATCATTTGGAAAGATAGATTTTCTATTTCAACGTACCATTTGTCTTCATCATGGAACAATATAGTCATTGGCTCATTGATAATCTTTAAATTGTGAATATCGAATGATTCATCAGAAAGTACCGGAACTAAGTATAGACAATATTCTTGACCCAATTCAGATGCGACCTCCATTTCCATATTGGACATGTAAAAATGATATGTATTTGGTGAAACTGCCTTGACCTCTATGTATCTTTTTTTTTGAACTGGTGGTATACTTGGTATCTCAAAACTTAGTATATCATATCCTGCACTTACACTCTTTAAGGCAACATGCTCAATTTTATTTTTCAACCCTGGATACTGTCTTAATCTTCCTTTTTCATAATCAAGGATAAATAGTTCTGCTAAAGCTCCAATTCGCTCATTATTTAAATGTATATTTTTTAATTGTTCAGGGGTGATTCCGTTGACAGAACCAAAATATTTTGAAAACAAACTAGTGAATTTCGGATGAATATAATAAAAGGAACCATCGTCTCCTATTCCTATGACATTTAATTCAATCAATAGGTTTCTTATTTTGGAATAGAAAAATCGCTCATCAATGGATGGATAGTGGATGTATCTTTCATTGCGAAAAGTAAAATTACCAAAGTAATCATTCACATATTTACTGATTTGATTTGTGGGATTTACCAGCTCTTGAACTATTTGAGATTTGATGGAATCTATGTCATTTGAACGAAATTGATTTAAACACTTAAGCTTAATTTCATCTTCAACTATTTTTAACATATTAATTTTTAATAAGAATTGTAGCACCGAATCAAAATCATTTGATACTCTCTCATATCTAGCTCTAACATTCCTTAAGGTTGGTAGATATACAGTAATCATCATATCATAGAATGATATAATATTTTTTAGCCTTATTTCAGGAAAACCTCCCATTATTCCATTTCAAAGATTTCATCAAATAGTTCCAACTCAAAAGAATCATTTCCCTGTGTGATATCAAGGGAGTATACAGGATAATCTTGTTCGATGAGTGCAAACATTCTATTTCGTTTATCTTCTAGATTATCGATGATTCTTTGCTCAAAACTATGTGCATATTGCAGGGTGTAATAATTACATGTTACATTCTCAGAGCCACCAATACGATGAATTCTATCAAGGGATTGTAAATATTGTGCACAGTTATAGCCCAGGTCATAATAGATAGCATTATGGCAGGTCTTATGTAACGAGATTGCTTCAGCGCATGCACCTGGGTTTGCAATAAGAATATCAATACCACTTCTGGGGTCAATGAACTGTTTTCGAATTTGCTCCCTGCTCTCAAGTCCCTCTATCTCCTCATTGGGTATGTCACCATATATGCATTTGACATTGAATCCCAAGATCTGTAATTCCTTTTCAATCATTTTCAACGTACCTATGAAATGAGTCCAGATAACAACTTTCTTCTTTTCACTCTGGAGTCCTTGTACCATCTCAATCAATTTTACCAGTTTCCCAGGCTTTTCTAATTCATCATAGCCCTTGATACTACCTGCGACCTCTGAATTTGAGATATCAATGTTGGAATCAAAATCAGTTATTGCAGTCTCAAGTAATCTTGGATAGGATGTTGCTTGTCTAAGGCGGGTTATACCTCCACGTTTCATTCTATCCCAAACCACGCCTTCTCTAGAGAATTCATTACGCGCAAAATCACGTATTTGCTTCACGATAGTATCATAAATCATCCTTTCATGCATATTCATTTCAACGATGATAGGAGGATGAAATTCCTGAAGACCTAAACCCAGGTCCCGTTTTCTGACCCGGTAGAAAAGAGGCCCAACTGTCTCATTTAGGATATTTTGGACTCCAACATCATTATTTTGTGATATTAGTGCCTCAATTCTCATCCTGGTATTGGAATCGATGGGTGGATTATCTGGCCAAATCGCATCAAAGATATTGTAAAGGTCTCTGTAGCTATGGGGCATGGGAGTTCCTGTCAATACGCATCTATTCTTGGCCCCATTGGTGATTTGAAGTACTGCGTTGGCCCATGCCGCATCTTGACGCTTGATATAGTGTGCCTCATCCATAACAAAGTAAAAATCATTTTTGGAACGATTGAACATTTCCTTGACCATATTAACATCATTCAATAACGTTTGATAAGAAACCAAAAATAATTCTACATTATTAGGCAACTCATAACAGAGCTTTCTAGTTTCTTGAAGTTTTCCAGAAAGTATAAAGTGAACAGGGTCTCTACCCAACATTAAACGGAATTCATCGAGCCAAGGATAGAAACAAGATGTTGGGCCTACCACAAATAATTTATTAACCTTCCCTTCATCGCGTAATTTGCCATAAACACTTAATGCTACTGAGGTTTTTCCAGCTCCAGGTACAGAAAAATTTGCACCATTACCCACACGATAAAGATGAAATGCGGATTTTAATTGATGATCTCTGAGTATACGTGGTAACGTGGAAAGAAAAGATTGAAAATCAGAGAGTTCTTCATTATTGACATCACCATTCTTGATTTTATCAGCTTCGAGTTTGAATTCATTGAATGCACTAACATTTTCATTATGCTCATCAATGATTACCTCGATGCTTTCTGAAAACGAATACGGATGTTTATTATAATCGAAGTACCCCTTGACCTGGTTGACCAATTCGACAACGTTATCTGTTTTACAAATATTTGTGTCACCTTCAGTACCTCTATGAAAACCATATGTCCCAAGGTCCAGACCAATAATACTAGCTTGGTCAGGAGGAATCATCGATATAACGATAACTCCTCTTACGTAATCAATAAACATTATGAATTATATTTATTCACTAATTTATCGAGGTTCATACGATTAGAGTCAAAAACATCATATAATTCCTGAGCTCGTTCAGTCAGCATTTCACACAGTTCCATACACGCATCATTATCTTCAAAGCTGATACCACGTGGGTTCAAATCTGGATGATTGACCTTACCAATGGCAGCTTCTAACAGTTTTATCGGCTTATTTGTATCCTCTACATGTGTTAAATCACGTTTTATTTTCTTTGCCAAGTTTACAACATGTTGTCCATGCTTTTGACTCCATTCCGTGTCAATGACCTTTCCACTCTTAGGGTTACCCTCATCGTCAATCTCTTCTTCATGTTTCAACTTTGAAGGAATTTTCGTTTCATCTCCAATCTTAATCCATTTCTTTTTCATTTCTGAATCAGGAAGAATCCGAGTAGTGATTTTTCTCATCATTTCATGTGGTTTACCTGCATCACCTATGTTCTTCTGTCTAATGAGCTTGAAAGCAGCTCTCCTTATGATGGGAATTTCTTCCTGTCTGATATTCATCTCTGCGTGCTTGCTAGGGTCTTTCAGCTTACGGTATACTTTAGTCCAATCAATGAATGCTTGCCATCTATCATCACTTATGGCACCTCCTTGCTCACTATCTTTATAAATATTTTCCCTTCCAAAATACGTAAGATAGTTATCGAACTCTTCCAATGTTTCAATAATGTCACGTTTTACTTTGCCGACCTCTCTAACAAGTTCGGTTTCGGTTTTGCCTTGCATTAAAGGGTCCCTTTGCAGCAATTCTTTGACGGTATAACCATCATCAATATTCTGTCGGTACCATAATGCTTTGTTAACACCAGTGTACTTAGAGTGACCGGTACGAGCAATCTGATAGTCATGTTCCAGGTTCTGGATTTCTCTATGAGTTGGGGACCGTCCTTCACCATAGCCATCATCGGCATTGCCTGTGGGCAGTATAACCACCTCCATATAATCAAATTGTGAACCATCAAGTTCTTGGAGAGCTTTAAAGCGTCTATTGCCATTTAACAATAAACCATCACCAGTGGCAACTGCTGGCATCTCTTGACCATTTACTTTTAACAGTTGTTTAAGGTCGTCCATTCTTTCCGGGTCACTTTTAGTAAGAAAATCGCCTAATATTTTTTGACCATCTTCAGTGTCCTGATCAATTGTTCCGAGACTTTTTTCATAGGTCAATACCTCTGCTCTTATTCTGGAATTGTTTTTTCTGAACTGTAGCAGCTCCAGTGGGACTTTCCATGACTTTCTTTTATGCTGGCGGATTCTATCATCCCTGAATGGAATGATATGCTCAGAGAATTCAATTCGTGATTCAATGATATTTTGTTTTTTTTGTTCATCAATAGATGCGCGGTCATCAATATTTAATGGTGTCATAATATTTTCTCCTTAATTAAGACTTGGTTGTATAGTGGACTTCATACGAAAAGGTTAAATTTAAGCAACATTTTGTAATTTTCCATATTCAATAGGTGTTTTGTAGGCTAACACTAAGTGAAAAATAGGTGATTGGGTTGACCTTCTTTTTCTCATAGTTCTTTCCATGATATTAATCACTAAACCTTTTGTCATGCGCATAAGTTTGGCTACTCTCGGTTGTGAACAAGAGATACATGATTTATTCTTTGTTTAAAACAGGGCATAATCAATTGGGGATTGGCATAGATTTAGTTTCAAAAACCACCGTTTCTGAGACTTTTCTAATCTGAATCATAATTTGTCCTAAATGTCCTTAATTACGTATCAAAACCTGTCTCGAAAATAAAGTATCACAACAATACTTAGGTAAACCTTTCAGACTGCTCTGTAATAAGTAAGTCTTACTGGCGTAGGGGTTACCCACAAAGTTTTTAGGTTGCACATCCCCCTCACCGCAAAATTTGCGGTTTTTTGGAACCCGTTCCGTGGCCTTGGTATCCACCGGGTTCAACATAAATATTTTACCAC
>JACNLC010000062.1 GCA_014381725.1 Fidelibacterota bacterium
CTGAAGAAACTGGTTGTACAGATGAGTTAGCTTGTAACTTCGTGGAAACTGCAACAGAAGATGATGGTAGTTGTTATTCTGAAAATACAGTAACTTGTTATGAAGATGTAGATGCAGATGGTTATTACAACCAAACTCAAGATTACACAGAATGTGATGCTGTATGTTTAGACTTAGGTGAAGCTTGGTCAGACTCAGAAGGTAGTGGAGTTGAAATATTTGGTTGCGATGATCCAGAAGCTAATAATTATGATGAAACTGCTACTGAAAACGATGGAAGTTGCGAATATAATACTCCTCCTGTAGCATTTGATGATGCTTTTGAAACATCTGAAGATGTTATTTTAACTATCGAAGCACCAGGAGTTCTCGGTAATGATGAAGATGCAGAAGCCGGTGGTTCTCCTGATTGGGTTGTGGATGTACCTTTTTATGAATTTAATGCAACAATTACTTCCGTTGTTTTCTTTAACGATGAGGAATCTGTTGATGAAAATGATATAGTTGCTGCATTTGTAGATGATGTATGCCGTGGATTAGCAAGTCCAACATATTTCCCAGTTAATGGAAGATACACTGTAAATATGATGATTTATAGCAATTTGTCAACTGGTGAAACTATGACATTTAAGGCCTATGACTCATCTGCAAATATGGTTGGTATTGTAGATTATTCGTATGATTTTATAGCTAACGAGAATGTAGGTAATGATATGGTGCCTAATGAGTTACATTGTACTTATGAAGGTGAAGGTCAGGTTTTATCAACTGTTTTGGATACTGATGTAACAAATGGTAATCTTACATTAAGTGCAGATGGTTCATTTGAATATACTCCAAATGCAGATTGGTTTGGAACCGATAGTTTCACATACACAGCGTTTGATGGTGAGTTTTATTCTGATCCTGCAACTGTTACTATTACTGTAACATCTGTGAATGATGCTCCAACAATTGATTTACCTGAAAGTTTTACATTTGATGAAGATGGTAGTTTAACTGAAGATTTCACTTCTTATTTATTTGATATAGATGAAGATATTCTAACATTAGATGTTTCTGATAGTGAAATTATTTCAGTAGTCATTGATGGCTTTACTGTAACACTTGAAGCTGCAGAAAATTGGAATGGTACTGAAACTATCACATTTATTGTTGACGATTCTCAAGGTCGTGAAATCGCAAGTGATTTAGTTGATATTATAGTATTACCAACTAATGATGCACCAACTGCAAACGAAATGTTTATTGCAACTGATGAAGATACTCCAGTAGAAATTACATTGTCTGGTTATGATATCGATGGAGATGATTTGACCTTTACAGTTGTAGATGCACCAATTAACGGTACTTACGAAGGTGGGATTTATACTCCAAATGCTAACTATTTTGGTGAAGATACATTTACTTTTGTAGCAAATGATACTGAGCTTGATTCTGATCCTGCAACTGTTACTATTACTGTAACATCTGTGAATGATGCTCCAACAATTGATTTACCTGAAAGTTTTACATTTGATGAAGATGGTAGTTTAACTGAAGATTTCACTTCTTATTTATTTGATATAGATGAAGATATTCTAACATTAGATGTTTCTGATAGTGAAATTATTTCAGTAGTCATTGATGGCTTTACTGTAACACTTGAAGCTGCAGAAAATTGGAATGGTACTGAAACTATCACATTTATTGTTGACGATTCTCAAGGTCGTGAAATCGCAAGTGATTTAGTTGATATTATAGTATTACCAACTAATGATGCACCAACTGCAAACGAAATGTTTATTGCAACTGATGAAGATACTCCAGTAGAAATTACATTGTCTGGTTATGATATCGATGGAGATGATTTGACCTTTACAGTTGTAGATGCACCAATTAACGGTACTTACGAAGGTGGGATTTATACTCCAAATGCTAACTATTTTGGTGAAGATACATTTACTTTTGTAGCAAATGATACTGAGCTTGATTCTGATCCTGCAACTGTTTCAATTACAATAGCACCGATTAATGATGTACCTTCAGATTTTGTATTATTAACACCTGAAGATAATACAGAAATCTTGATAACAGAAGAAAATCTTGATGTTGTATTAGAATTCTCGTGGGAAGCTTCAACCGATCAAGATGATGATGAATTAACTTATACATTTATTGGATATGGTGATCTTGAAATGTTGGCCTTCGGTTCTACTACCGAAACAAGTTTCTCAGTAACTTATGGAGAATTAGAAGATTTGATGTATCTTCAAGGCTTAGAAGTTATAACAGGAACTTGGTCAATACTTGTTACTGATGGTGTGGAAAATGTAGAAGCTATTGCGTTTGCATTAACAATTGATGGTTCTGCTGTTGGAATTGATGGCGTAATTGCTCCTGATAATTTTGCATTACGACAAAATCATCCAAATCCATTTAATCCTGTAACAACTATTTCTTACGATATTTCTGAGGTTTCTCATGTTGTGTTAGAGGTTTACAATGTTATGGGACAAAGAGTAAATACTTTAGTTAATGGTACAGTTAATGTTGGATATCATCAAGCACAATGGGATGGTAGAGATGATTCAGCAAGACAACTACCTTCTGGAGTTTATCTATATCATCTTACAGTGAATGGAATTACTGTGGATATGAAGAAGATGATGATGATTAAATAGTCACATCATCAAATGCTAATTTATATGAACGGGGGAGAGATTATTCTTCCCCGTTTTTTTTTCACCTCACCCTTAAACCATTTATTATTAAGTCCCATACGAGTATATTTATTTCCATATTGAAATTTGAACCTTGAATAGTAGTTCTCAATCGTCAACTATTAACTGCTTTTAACTTTGAGAATAATATAATTTAGATGTAACATTGCCCATAGTTTGGAGGTATAATAATGTTAAGTTGTTACATATTGTAATACAATATTTATTGGAATGACATCCTTACTGTTGGTATTATAGAGTGCTAATTGAGATAATAATTTAAATTTAATCAAAAAGTAAAAACCTAAAAAGAAAGGAAATAATAATGATTAAGTTAATGAAAAAACAAATGATTGTAGTGCTTACGCTTGTTGCGTTTGGTGCAATCTTATTTGCAGATGCTCCTGTTTGGGAAGTAGATGTACCAGCGTATGAGTTTAATGCGACTCAAACTGGTGTAGTTACTTTCGATGGTGTGGAATCAGTTGATGAAACTGACATCATAGCTACATTTGTAGATGATGTATGCCGTGGTGTTGCAAGCCCATCGTTTTTCCCAGTTACTGGAAGATACACTGTAAATATGATGATTTACGCAAATTCAAACGGTGAAACTATGACATTCAAAGCTTATGATTCTTCTGCTGATGTAGTATTTGAAGAATTGTTTGATATTGATGGAAATGTCTATACTTACACTTTCTTAGCAAATGAAAATGTAGGTAATGATATGACACCAGTTGAATGGTTTGCTGTAACTCCAGTTGAAGCAATTACTGCTGAATTTTCAGCAGATGTAACTGAAGGTGCTGAAGCTCCTTTAACTGTTACATTCACTGATTTGTCTGTTGTAAATGAAGGTGAGATTACTTCTTGGACATGGGATTTTGGTGATGGCGAAACAAGTGTTGAGCAAAACCCTATTCACGAATTTGTAACTGCTGGATATTTTACAGTTGCACTTACAGTAAGTGATGGAGTTAACGAAGATACAGAAACTAAAATTGATTATATTCATATCAATGAAGCTCCTGTTTTGACTGATATTGCAGACCAAACTATCAACGAAGATGAGTTTATCCAAATAATTTTGGAAGCAACTGATGACGGTGGTAATTTAGTTTTTGGTGCAACTTCTGATGAAGTTAATATAACGGTAAGCGTAAACAATGACCATATGTTACTCACTCCAGCTGAAAACTGGTTTGGTGAAGCGTTAGTTACTGTTACAGTTGCAGATAATTTTGGTGCAACTGATACAGATGATTTTACACTAACTGTAGTTTCAGTATTAGATGCTCCTGTTGCAGATTTTGATGCTGATGTAACATCTGGTATTGGTTCTTTAGAAGTTCAATTTACCGATTTATCAACAGATGTTGATGATGCGATTGTGGCTTGGGATTGGAACTTTGGTGACGATGCTACAAGTACTGACCAAAATCCTATTCATCTTTATGAAATGGCAGGAAACTATACAGTAACATTAACTGTAACTGACGAAGCTGGTTTAACAGGTACAGAAGAAAAAGTTGATTATATTGTAATTGTACCTCCGGAAGAATTATTCCCTCCAAGAAACCTAAATGCAGAAGTTGTTGACATTAACGATGTTAATTTGACTTGGTCTGCTCCTAACTCAGGTGGTGAAGGTGATGAAATTGAAGAAGGTTTTGAAGCTGCATTTCCTCCAGAAGGTTGGTTAGATATCGATAATAATGGAGATGGATACTCTTGGCAAGCTTATGAATATGATCCACATAGTGGAACATATGCTGCTGGAAGTTCTTCTTGGCCAGATCAAAATCCTGTTACACCTGATAACTGGTTAATTACACCAGCACTTGCATTGGGCGGTGCAGAAGAATTGACTTTCTGGACAGCAACACAAGATCCTGCATATCCAGCGGAACATTATTCTGTGAAACTATCAACTACGGGTACAAATGTTTCTGATTTTACAAATGTGTTGTTTGAAGAAACATTAGCTGATGATATTTGGCACGAAATTACAGTTGACTTATCTGCATTTGCAGGTGAAACTGTTTATATCGCTTTCCAACATCACGATTGTTATGATATGTTTTGGATGAAATTAGATGATATTTCTGTACTTAATAGAAATACAAGAGAAGTTGTATTTTCTGCAGATTTTGAAGATGTAAGTGATTTTGCAAAAATGACACAAAGAAGTAGTGGTTCAACTAAATATTCTACAACTAACCGTGAATTTTTGGGCGAATACAATGTTTACCGTGATGGTGTTCAATTAAATGTTGATCCTATTACTGAAACGAACTTTGAAGAATATGATCTTGAGGTTGGAACTTATGCTTATACTGTAACAGCACTTTATACAGGTGGGTATGAATCTGATCCAACTGAACCAGCTGAAGCTATAATCTTAGGTACTGGTACAATTACAGGTACAGTAACTGATGCTTTAGATGGAGTTGCAATTGAGGGTGCTTTAATCACAGCTGGTGAATTTGAAGTATTGACAGATACCGAAGGTTCTTTCGTACTTGAAGTTATTGAAGGAACTTATGATGTTACTTGTTCTGCAGGTGGTTATGCAGACCAAACAGAAACTATTACAATTGCTTATATGGATGTTATTACTTTAGACTTTTCTATGGATGAAGTACCTTATGCTCCAACCGTAGTTGAAGCTGTAGTTAATGAAGATGATACTGAAGCAACAATTACTTGGTCTATGAATGCTGAACCTGTTGGTGAATGTGCTGGAAGTTATTCTGTAGTTGGTATTGCTGACCTTGATGAGGATGGTGTTGATGATCCTTGTTGGTCAGACGGTACTGGTTACTTCTATTTCACTTGGGAAGGTGGCTGTTTGGCTACTTTTATTGAGTATAGTGCTGGTGGAATTGATCTTTCATCTTATGGATTTACAGAAGGTTTCTTCTTCTATGGATTTGAGCCGGGTGTAACTGAAACTTTTGCAATGACTTTTGATACAGGTGATGTTGCGACAGGCACAGCAACTTCAGCTTGTGGTGGTCGTGATGGTTTAACTCCTGGTGAGCTTATTACAGATATAAAATACAGAAGATATAATCATTTTGAAGATGCGAGCTATATAAGTCACTCAGATTATGTGTATGAAACACCTAACCTAAGAACTTTAGATGGCTATAATGTGTATCTACTTTTAGAAGATGATGAAACCAACGAAGCTAACTGGGTTACTATTGCTGAATCTGTTGTAGATACTTTTTATGTAGATGCAACTTGGGCAGATGTAGAATCAGGTATTTACGAATATGCTGTTAAAGCGGTTTATTCAAGTGGTACACATTCTGATCCAACATTCTCTGATGTGCTACCAAAAGATATGACAGTAGAAGTTACAGTGAATGTAATCTTGAACTCAGAAGAAAGTCCAGCTGGCGCACAAGTTACTTTATATGGTGATGAATTTGATTATACAGAAACTGCTGGTGCAGATGGTGTTGTATTTCCTGAAGTATGGAAAGGTAACTATGATTTGTTAGTTGAGTTAAGTGGCTATACTGAGTATGAACAATCTAATATTGATATTCAAGATGCAACTACTTTAGATGCTGTGCTTACAGAAATCATAGAAGCACCTGAAAACTTAGTTGTGAGTGTAGATGCTCCAAATGTTGAATTATCTTGGGATGAAGCTGGCCAAACTACAATTTTGACTATCGAAATATTAACTGATGATTATGGTTATGAAACTACTTGGGATCTAGTAGATTCTAATGGTAATGTGATTGATAGTGAAATGAATGGTGATTTTGCCAATGCAACTTTATACACTTGGGAATATGAACTTGAACTAGGTACTTATGTTTGGACGATATATGATGAGTGGGGTGATGGCATTTGCTGTGATTATGGTGAAGGTTACTATAATCTATATCTTAACGGTGACAACTTTGCAAGTGGTGGAGTTTTTGGAGCTTCTGAAAGTATCGAATTTGATACGGATGGTGGATCTACACCTGATGGATATTTTGATTGCGATGGTGTAGAGTTTGATGATGCTTATCTTGCTTGGCTTGGTGATGGATATTGTGACGATGGTACTTACGGTGTAAACTTCCTCTGTGATGATTGGGGATGGGATTGTGGAGATTGTGAAGGTCAAACAGGTCCAGATCCAAACGGTTGGTGCGATGGTAGAGAATTTGCTAATGATATGCCTGCAAAAGATAGTTTTGTACCGGTGTTCAGAAGTTTAGAAGGATATGTAATTTATGTTGATGGATTAGAAGTAGATATTGCAACTGAAACTTCATACACTTGGGTAGCAACGGTAGGCGGAACTTATGATTTCTGTGTATCTGCACTATATACAACTGGTGAATCTTCAATCATCTGCGAAGAAGGTGTTGAAGTACCATTTGGTGATGTTAGTGATTTACATCCGATAGCATTTGACTTGCATCAGAATTATCCAAATCCGTTTAATCCTGTAACAAGTATTGGTTACGATATTCCTGAAGCTTGTGAAGTTCAAATTAGTATTTATAATGTACTTGGACAACAAGTTAAAACACTTGTGAATGATTCACATCAACCTGGTTATTATTCAGTTCAATGGGATGGTACAAATGGTGCAGGTAATATTTTACCAAACGGTTTGTATATTTACACCATTGATGCTGGTAATTTCAGTAGCGTTAAAAAGTTAGTATTAATGAAATAAGAAAAAGTGATACGGATTAAGTGATTGTACAATTCACTTAATCATAAGCTATAAACTAAAACCCCTTGGAGAAATCTGAGGGGTTTTTTTAAATGGTTCTTAACAGATTTGAGTACTTTATTGAATTTGGCCTTACTCAATTTGCGTATAAAAACAAAAGTTGAATTCCGTTTAAAAAGAAATGCTGTCTGAAGTCAGTCAACTGACGGACAAGTTTATTTCTTTTAGGAATGAAAATAGTTGTTTTAGCAAATTGAGTGTCGCCTTGACCTTTTTGGTTCTTTTTCTGTCAAGAGAAAAAGAACAAGCTACTAAACTAATAATTGAGATAAATCCCGTATATCTATAAATCCTACTTCTGGCAATGTTTAGGGTCACAACAAAATCTTTCGTCAAGTCCGATTTACTTTATTCTAAAATAGTTAATCGATGTTCGATATTCAAAAAATAAGGGCAAGTTTGCACTAGCCATTACATTTAGCTTTGAAACCTTCACATCGAAAAGTATCGTTTATTGTGAAGAACCTTTTAAACTAAAAATGGATAACTGACAATGACATTACCAAGTTTCCAGTTTCAAATTTCAACCGGGAAACAAATATGCTCTTAGGAACCTCAATTATAAATGCGGGGGTAGCCACAGTAAGCAGTGGCTTAGACTGTGCAATCTGAGGTTAAATAGAAGGATTTCTTTGTAGTGAAAGAGAACATCGAAATTTAATATATATGGTTTGTGATTATTACTTGAATGGGTCTATAAAAATGGGGTAAATTCGAAGATGAAATTTCAGAGAAATTTGGTGGCTTGATTTAAGTTATTTACTTCTGAAAACTATAATTGAAAATATTTATTCTCTTGAAGGAATGAAAGGCAAACAAAAACTGATGAAAAAGATTTATTTTATACCGTTATTATTCTCACTAATTCTTATACCAAATTGTGATGATCCCCTAGAAGAAAATGATGCAACTGTGACAGATACACGAAATCTGACATCTATTGGAAACGGAAATATTGGATCCGTAGATGAATATTTCTACGATTTTGATAATGAAATTAATGTAACATTTTTAAATTGGGGTTATACAAATCTCCAAAACCCTGATTTGAACCCACCGAATATTGACGATGATGCTCTAAGCTTTAGAACGTTCCCATCAATAACTGTAACTGATACGAGTTACAATCCATTAAATGATTCAACATTTTCAGGTTATATTGAAATAACCTATGATGAACTTACCGAAGCTGATAAAGATTCATTATTCACACGAACTGTATTAGATTCTATTGCGGATTATACGGTTCTTATTGAGGACTCTTTGGAAGTTGATCAGTTCAAGAATAAAAACTTCATTACTTGGGATTTAAGTCTAAAACGATATGATACAAATAAGGATGAAGATTGGACAAGACCAAAAGAATTATTTGAATTTGTGGATTCACTGGATATCATAGAGTATCATGTTGTTGTTGACACTAATGTTACAGAAATCCATGATGTTACTTTATTTGTAGATACAGACCAACTCGTGAAAGCCGAAACAGAATATTTAACTCTAAATGATTCAGGCGAACCTGTTCCTCATACTTATGGAGATTATATTTCGTACACCAAAAAAGAATTTGCCCCAGATTCTTTGCAGTACATCACTCATGGTGATTGTAGATATAACGGAGTAATAGATGATGCTGAGACTGAAATCGAAGAAGAATGTATTTATGGAATTTGGAATGGCACAGGCACATATTGCGATGAGCCAAATGGATTACATGATATGGCAGAAACTTTTGTTGATGAAAATAATAACTCAACTTGGGATGAAGGTGAATTGTATAAGGATTGGAATTGCAACAATCAATGGGATGATGCTGAGACTGAAATCGAAGCTGAATGTACGGATGGTATCTGGAACGAAGAAGAAGGATTCTGCGATGTGCCGAACGGAAAATGGGATGATGCAGAAACTTCTTACAATGGTCATATCGGAGAACTAAGTGATCGACCAGGAAATTTGTTAGTAGATTATTCTAATCCTTTAAATCCAACTATTGTAGATAGCATAGCTTGTGGAGATTCGCTTAAATTGAAGTTTAGTAATGATTATTATAAAATAATTGTAGAAAATGAGTATAGTGATTATGTCCAAATGAATATTGACGATATTGATTATATTGAAACTATTTGGACCAACAACATAATAGATCAGACTTTTGCAAATGGTTCAACAGATTACTATGTAACCAAAACAGAATGGTACGATGAATCAAATGATAGACAATATGATTACCATCTCTTCAAACAAGGTTCATCTGTTGTTTCAAAATTAGAACATCCAAGTTATTTTCTTCCTGGAGGTGCTTTTGCAGGTTTCGGACATGATTCTTGGGAAGAAGGGACTTATAGCCCAGATGCTTTTGTAGATGGTTTCTGGTTTGAAGAATTTGCACAAGATATCCCATTATATTACACCTATAGTGGACAGTTTAGGGATGGTGAAATTGTACAATCTGACACTACAATTGTTACACCAATAGCAATTTACAATATAACAAAATCTTACATGGTGGAGTCTGACACTGTTACAGTACCGTTATCTGTTCATGATGAAAGTGATTCTCTTTTATCTTCGAATACATTTTTTGATAAAGAATCTTGTTTTAAGATTACTCGTGAACTAAGCATGATTATGGTTGGTAGTGGTGTGGAATATGGTGAGAAAAATATTACTTGGGTTGCTGAAGGAAATGGAATTGTTAGAGATGAAGTTTATATCCGTTGGACAGAACCATCTTGGATTAATGGTCAACAGTGGTTTCCATATTCAAAATGGGAAATTGTTAGTTATTCAGAAAATGAAATACTTGGAAGAGGATTTAATAATTCCAATTATATAAAATTAAATGAACTTGAAAATTTACCTGAAGTAAATAATGATCCATATCAAAAAAGACGGACAGTCGGTTTGCAAAGGGTTTCATTAATTGAATCTACAGGGAATTAGAGATAAACCGATGAATCGGTTTTGTTTTATGAATAATATTATTCCCACGACTGAAGTCGCGGGCTACGGTTGGCTGTGTTTAGATTTAAATAAACTAGTTGCAATTAGACTAAAGCAACCAACATGTGGGCAATGAGAAGATGAAAAGATGTAACAATAATGGTTTCTTGATGTTATGGTAAAATCAAGCAACCCACAGTTTCAACTGTGGGTAATTAAAAGAAGAAAAGATATAACCATTTCAATGGTTTATTAGTAATTTGATGAGTCATTCACTTACAAAATTATGGATACACAGTATATTTGGAACGAAAAACAGAGAACCTCTGATATCAAAAGATATAAGCGGTACTGTTCATAATCATATGCAAGAACAATTAGAAGAAATGGGCTGTAAGGTGCGGATTATTAAAGGAACTAGTGACCATGTTCACCAACTATTTTTGCTGTCGAACGATAATTCTATTGCACAAGTTATGAAATCGATAAAAGGTGAATCTTCTCATTGGATAAACCAGAAGAATTTGACAAAGACAAAATTTAGTTGGCAGACTGGGTATGGTGCATTTTCAGTTAGTGAATCAAATGTTAGTAAAGTTGAACGATATATTAGAAACCAAGAAGAGCATCATAAAAATATGACTTTTAGAGAAGAATATGAACGATTTATGAAACAACATAAATTAGAGATAAACCAATGAATCGGTTTTGGTTTATGAATATTGTTATTCCCACGACTGAGGTTGTGGGTTTCGAGACTAAAGCTACCTACAGTTACTGTGGGTGTTGGAAATAAAATAAGCATAACCATTTAATGGTTTTGTTAGTGGAAAGAAATAAAGAAAGATTTTATTAAAATGAGAAAACAAAGTATGATGAGATATATTCTATTATCACTCAGTTTAGTAACCGTTATATTTGCAGGTACTGATGGTACAATTCGAGGTAAAATTACTGATCAAGCAGGAAATGCCTTGCCATTTGCTCAGATTTATATAGAGGAACTGAGCATTGGGGCAGTCGCTGATGTGGATGGTGATTATATTGTGATGAATGTTCCTGTAGGAACCTATGATGTAACCTTTATGATGCTCGGTTATAGTAAAGTGGTAGTTACAGATATTGGTGTTAAAATGGATCAATCGGTTTACATAAACCAAATTCTATCTGAAGAAGTTATTGAAGGTGAAGAGATTATTGTTCGCGGTGAAAGGGATTTGGTCGAAAAAGGTACCACAGCTAAAAAAATTACTGTTGGCAAAGAAGCTATTGAAGCTCTTCCTATAAGAGATATTACAGAATTATATTCGCTTCAATCAGGTGTGGTTAAAGTAGAAAGTAAAACTCAAGGTATTCCAGACCACGAAGAAAGAGGATTAGAAGAAGTGCATGTTCGTGGAGGTAGAAGCGGAGAAATTGCCTATATGATTGACGGTTTATACATCAGAAATCCTATTTTTGGTGGAATTGGAAATGGAACTCGTCTCAATCTGTTTGCTGTTAAAGAATTTGACTGGCAACCAGGTGGCTTTAATGCTGAATATGGTGATGCTATGTCTGCTGTTTCAAATATGCACACTAACTTTGGTAATGATAATTTTGAGTATAAATTCAAATATGAAACCAGTACTTTAGGTGCTGTATCTGGAAACTACTATGATGAACTCCGTGGCTATAACGATTATAATTTTGGCATAGGTGGTCCTATATCGGTAGCACAAGATATTCACTTTTGGCTTTCTGGACAATATACTGATAATCAAACATATAGTGTTTATAAATTTGATGATAAAGTATTTATAGAAGATGACCCAAATAATGACAATAACAGAGAAAATTTAGTTAATCCTTGGGATAACATTGCTGGTTTTAAAGGTTTTGGGTTTGACAGAACTATTGATGGGTTTGGTAAGATATCATGGAAACCAAACAACAAAATCCGTACTAATTTTTCGTATTGGCAAGTTGCTGCGCACAGAAAAGTATTTAATCCGAGATATATGTATTGGGATGACGGACAGAACGAGTTATTCCGCGATACAAAGAGATATACTTTTGAACTCAATCACCAGTTAACAGGTAACTCATTTTATACAGTTAGATATTCCCGTTTTGAACAAGGACAATTTCAAGGTGTAAGATGGGCTGATAGTGATAACGATGGTTACCCTGATTGGTTTGAGTGGAATCATCCTGCTGGTGAAAGGAGTATGTCTGATCCATATAATGCAAATGTCGTGCCTTATGATATTGTTAATGGTGATACTGTAAACTATGTAATGCGTGATGGAAATGGTCCAGATGATTGGTCGAGTGGTTGGTATTATGGAGCAGATGCTGGAAATTATAATTGGGATGTCGCAGAAGATTTTGATGATGTTAACGGAAACGGAATTAGGGATTATGGGGAAGATTTTACAGATTTGAACAATAATAATGAATGGGATGGTCCGGCAAAAACAGAGGATTGTTATTACAGAGATGGTTCATATTGGCTAACTCCTGAAATGTATGTAAACTGGCAAAATTTTACAGATTATTCTTCAATTTACAATAGATATGAGCAAGACCCTTGGTATGATGAATTCTATGGCGATGCACAAGAAGCAGTAAATAATGGCTCAGTAAATAATCAGCCATCACAAGCATCTTTAGAAATTGTGGATAATTACAGTATGTATAATTCATGGTTTGGTACTATTAACGATTCACTTTATTATTTAGGTGGCTGGGATGAAGGTCAAACTTTTGGTGGACACGATAGATTTTATGGTACTTCAATGGCTGTTACAGATGAATTTAGAGCCGATTTCACTACACAGTTAACTAAAAAATGGAAAGTCCGCTCTGGAATTGATTGGAAAACTCATAAACTAAATTTTTATGAAGTAAAAAATCCATGGGACGATGTAGCTGCATTCAGACAAAGATTTTCTGAACAATGGGACGATTATGGTGCTGATGGTATTCCTATGATCGATAATGCTGGTGTTGCAGATGAAGGAGAAGGAAACGGTGTTTGGGATGAGGGTGAGAAATTTAGTGACTTTAACGGAAATGGTCGATGGGATGATTATGTAGAACCAGAAGAGTTGTCTGGCTATATACAAAACACATTTGAAGTGCCTTGGATGGTTATCAATGCTGGTATAAGACTTGATGCTGTAAATTATAATTCTAAAATATGGGCAGATACTACTGGTGAATTTTCACCGGGAGTTCCTTGGTATTTTAATGATGAAGATGGAGATGGGAATTGGGATCAAGGAGCTGAAGAAGCAGATGACCAATCACAGGATAGTTGGGGTTCAAATACTAAAGTTATTTTCAAAAACTCAGAATGGCTATGGAAACTCAGTCCTCGTTTAGGATTTAGTCATGTGATTACAGACCAAGCTACATTTACATTTAACTATGGTTTATATTATCAAACACCTGTTTACCAAAATGTATATTTGAATACAAATCGTCAAGAAGATCCAATGGAATTATTTGAAGAAAGTGATGGATATATTGGTAATGCAACTATGATTGCAGCAAGGACACAATCTTATGAATTTGGATTTAACATTCAAGTTAACCGTAATTGGGCCTATTCGTTAATGGGTTGGGTAAAAGATATGGATCAATTGGCAACTGCTAAAACATACAGAAGTGGGGTTTATGAATATCAAATTTATGACAATGGAGATTATGGAAGTGCAAAAGGTATTGATTTCACTCTGCAAAATCGAGGAATGTTTTTTACTACAATGCTTCAATATACATACTCACACGCAAAAGCTAATAGTCAATACGATGGTGCAGCTTTTGGGCAAGTTTATGTAGATGCTCCTTCACAAGAGTTTACAATGTCGTATGATAGAACTCACGATTTAACTGTATCAATGTTTACAGTTCTACCATTTGGTATTAGAACATCGCTTACTGGATTTTATCAATCTGGAGCACCTTATACTCCAATGATTTTTAATGGAGATAAACCTGAAGAAGATGTTAAGAATAAATTCACAAAACGAGGTCCAGCATATAAAAATGCTAACTTATCATTCTCTAAATATGTATCTTTGAACGATATAAAATTAGCAATTGGACTAAATGTTTACAATGTATTTAACTATATGAGTCCTTGGGATGTATGGCCATTAACTGGAGAAGCTGATGATCCTGGTGACTATTATACAGATGATGTAGGTTTACCTTATGATAGTGATGCTTCAGGAGATGGCCCAGACGGAAACTTGTCGTCAGCTTATTATGATATGCCGTGGTTTTATTCTCCTCCACGACAGATAAATTTCTTTGTACAAATTGAATTTAAATAAGAGATCGAAACAAAATGAAAATTAATTATATGAAATTATGCAAAAGTGTTCTGTTTGTATCTGCAATTGCATTTGGTAGTATTTTTGCCGCAGATGACAAACCAAACGATGGTGTTGGAGAAAATTTCAATTCCAATGGTGGTAGTCTTGGCAAAATTGGTGATTGGAACCAACCATCTAACCCAATGTTAGACAGAGCAAAGGGATTTTTGCTTAAAGGAAAAGTGAAAAATGCGGTTACTAACTATGGTAATTTTATAACTTGGGACGAACATCCAGCCGGATTATGGGGTGATTATACTTATCTTCCTCATGTTGCGTTTGTTTCTGGTGTTCCGGGACAAGTTTATTCGTCTGATTTTGAATGGTTAGAGGGTGAAGTCTCGGATGATGGTAAATTCAAATTTTGGGAATCTCCATCTGCTTATGATAAGTGGTTTGAAAATGGTAGTGATAATTTTGTAGGTGTTGTTTTTGAAGTATCTGATGATAAGGGAAAAGTTGGAGAAAAAGTTGAGACAATTGATGATTTAACCACTTATAATCAATGGGGAATTGAAAATGGTGCAGTTTTTATAAGTGTTGAGTATGATGAATATTTCCCAATTGATCCGAATAATTCCAGTGCTGATATTGGTTTAATTTATCCTTGGGCATTAAGACCAAAACTTAAAGAAAGATTATCTGATTTTGATTTATATGATTATGGCGATGACGGTGAAGAATGGACTTTTGGATATTGTTATAACGCAGAAAGTGATGAATATATTTATGATTTGGTAACTTGCGCAGACCTTGAATTAGAATGGGTTGACGAGATGGATCAGTATGATTATTACGGAGCTACTTTTAGTGAATCTTGGTTCACTAGATGGAATCCTAACACAAATACTGATTGGCAAGCCACAACAAATTCTAGAGTAAATACACATAACTCTGATGTAGATGCTGGTGATGTTTTTGGTTCAACTGACTTTACTGATACTGGTGATACATATCCTATGTTAGCTCATAGTGACCACTCTGAAACTTGGCCAGTAAAAATGATTGAGGGTGCAGAAACTCCCTTTTGGCCAGGATGGAGAGCTGAAAATTATATTCCTGAAGAATCTGGTTGTTCTCCACAATCACGAAGTAATCCGGATTGCTGGGAAAAAGACCCTGATAGATTTATTTCTGATACCGATGTTTATATGGAATTTGATGATAGATGGGCTCATCGAGGTAATTTGGTAAGTGATAACGAATATCTTCAAACGGGGTATCCAATGGGTCTTAAAGTAATGGCACAAGCTCATTCTTATGGTGTAGCTTATGCTGAAGATATTATGTTTGTAACTGTAAATGTAAGAAATGAAAGTGGTGATTGGTGTGCTTTCGAAAGAGATAAAGATGGCGTTGAAATTCCAGTATTGGATGATGATGGTTATCAAATTTGTGGTGATGGTTTGATTATGCCTGACGGTACTCAATTAAATCGTGGAGAAGGTTTTGATTATAAAGATGTATTTCTAGGTTTTTATATGGATGCGGATGCTGCATCTACAGATTATTTTGGTAATTTTTGGCCACACTCTAATGAAGATGATTTTATGGAATACTATTGGGAGAGAATGTATGTAAAAGGTGATTCTATGCGCATTAGTATGGCAATGATTTATGATTATGACGGCAATAGTAATGGAGCAACAGATTTAGGCATTGTAGCTACTCAGTTACTCGACTCTCCATTAGCAACTCACAATATTGATTTAGATAAAGATGGTGAACCTGATATTTATGCTGGTGAACCTTTAAAAATGACAGATTGGCACTGGTTTGATTGGTATAATAGACCAGGTGTTGTAACTCGAGAAAGTAACTCAAACTGTTGTGCAGGTGCACCAGGAAGACCTCAAGCATTAAACAAAGAAGAAATTCAGTATAAGGTTCTTGCTGGAGATACAACAAATCTTTCTAACGATGAAAAAGATTGGTTTTTCCATACTAATAATCCTGCTGTTGACAGTGATGACGACCTTAATCCTCATTTTGATTCAATTGAAGGATTAGAAGAAGAACCTATTTTTGATGAAGGATTAGATTGCGTTTTTGAAATGAGTTGTGGTCCTTTTGATTTAGATGTTGGTGAACAAGTACCTTTTTCTTTCTGCATTATTTTTGGACAAGATAAAGACGATTTAATTAACAATGCTCGTTTTGCTCAAATTATGTATAATTCACGATATCAAGGTTTTACAGCTCCTGAAAAACCTGAAGTAACTGCTGATATAGATTTTGATCAGGTGGAACTGACTTGGAAACAAAGTCCAATATTTTCACAAGATATTTTATCTGAATACTCTGATTTTGAAGGATTCAAAATTTATAAAAGTACTGATGGTGGACGGACTTGGGGTAATCCAGAGGATAAAATCAAAGATAGTGATAATGTATTTGTTGGATGGAGACCGTACAGCAAAGGCAATTTTGTAGCGCAGTATGATTTAGATCGTATAGAAGATTCTTTGTTCTGTATAAAAGGTTTCCAACCAGACATGTACGACGATTGGATAACAGCAGTTGGAGAATATAAAGATGATTTAGCTACGGATGAACTTGAAGACGACTATGATTTTGAACAATACTGTATTCCTCTTGAAGATGAGACAGCGAGTTCTTTACGAGGATATGATATTCAGGGTGAAGATCCAAAAGCAGGATGGTACACATTGGGTTACAATACTGGTCTTTTTGAAGATGTTTGGAATGAAGATAATACAATTGGATTTTCTTTCAACCAAGTTGATTCAGTTTACACATTTATTGACAGAAATATAACTCCAGGAATTGAATATACATATTCCGTTACTGGATATGATATGGGAGTTGAAGAGGATTTTGAAATTACTTATTCTGGAAGTGGTGTAATTGAACAGGATACAACTTGGTCACATTCAAATCCTGATAATTGGTCATCACCTGTTGGATATGAGAGTATCGAAAACTCAAAAGGAACTACACCACAAGATCAAAATTTTGTTACTGTTTACCCTGGTAGATCTCCACAAGATGATATGAATAATATTAGAGTTATACCTAATCCATATATTGTTCATTCAGATTATGCGGAAACTGAATATATGAGAAAAATTAGATTTGCTAATTTGCCTGCGAATTGTAAAATTACAATATATACAGTTACAGGAGAAAAGGTTATGTCTCTTGACCATAAATATGAAGCAGATGGAATCTATGGAAGCGATTATTATTGGGATTTAAGAACTGTTAACAATCAAGAAGTAGCACCTGGATTATACATTTTCGTCGCTGAATCAGGCGATAAGAAGCACATAGGTAAATTTGCTATAGTTAGGTAATTGGGTGATTCTGGCGACAGGAACTCCTTTTTCGAGTGTAAAATTAGTTGTAAGTAAGAAAGTAGAAAGTTTAAAGTAAAGATATAGGGAACAAGGAAATAAGTAGAGTTTGTACTAACTCCTTGCTCCAAGCTATAATAAGGAACAAAATTGATGAAGACAAGACGAATAATAACCATAGTATTACTGATGTTTGGGTTTGTTTATACCCAACAATTCAGAGATATACCTGATGTAGTAACAAAAGTAGCTACAGCCGCTTGTAACTGGCTCAAGATAGAGACAGGAGCTCGCTCCATAGGAATGGGTGGAGCAGGAGTAGCCGCTGGCGAAGGGATATCATCAGTTACATATAATCCAGCAAATATTGGATTTATCAATGGAACTGACACCTATTATTCTAAATCAAATTATTTAGCAGGTATTTCTCATAGTGTATTTGGTTATGGCAAGCAGCTTAGTACAACAGATTATTTTGGACTTCATATGTTTTATTTAGATTCAGGTCCTATAGAGATAACAGATGAGCTAAACTCTGATGGAGGGATAGGAGATTACCATGTATATAATTTTGCACTAAGGGCTACTTATGCAAGAGTATTAACTAATCGTTTAAAAGTAGGTATGTCTGTAAAGTATATCCGTGAAGATATTCATACGACCTTTATGCAGTCATTTGCGCTTGATATTGGTTCTAATTTTGATACAGGTATATATGGATTTATATTAGGAATGTCAGTAAGTAATTTTGGACCTGAGGTACAATTTCAGGGTGAAGGGTTAGAAGTTTCGTCAGATGATTACCAGAGGTTTTCCAAGATTACACAGAAGTTTGGATTACCCTTAACCTTTAGGTTAGGTGTAAAGAATGATATAATGGGTAGTAAGAGTGTATTTGTACCAAATAATCAACATAGGTTGACAGTAGCACTTGATGGTATAAATCCTATTGATTACACAGTTTATGGAGTTATTGGTTTAGAGTATGGTTGGAATGAGATGGCATTTTTACGAGCAGGCACTCATATAGGTCACGATACAGCGGGGCTGAGTTTAGGTGGAGGTTTGCAGTATGGCATTAAAGGAGGGTTCAATTTCTCTTTAGATTATGCTTATGTTGATTATGCTATCCTTGAGAAAACTCACCAGTTTGGTATAAGTCTAGGATTTTAAAAAAATTTAATAATAAAAAATTGAAATTAGGTAAAATAATGAAATTTATGAAATATGTAATTGTTGGTTTATTTGGGTTACTTACGATGTTATTTGCACTTGAGGCAGATGCTGGTCCTGACCAGACTGTTGAACAAGGGACTGAAATAAAGTTAGATGGATCAGGATCTGAATGGACGGATGATGAAGAAACCAAAAATTGGCATTGGTCCTTAATATCACCTGTTGATGCTGATATTGAATTGTCAGATTCTACAACAATGCGACCAGAGTTTACAGCACCTGATGAACTTGAACAAATCGAATATGTTTTCCAGTTAGTTATTGAGCAATTAAACGAATATTCAGACCCTGATGAAGTTACAATAACCGTAAAAGAGAACCAAGCTCCGGAAGCACTAGCAGGCGATGATGTTATTGTGTATTACTCTGATGAAATCAAGTTAAATGCTATGTCATCATTTGATGTTAATATCGATTATATTTCATATCAATGGACAGCGCCAGATGGTTTAGCAATATCAGATTTGAATGTAGCGCAACCTAAATTTACAATTCCAGATTCTTTAATGAATGTGGACGAAAGCGGTGAATTTATTAACACTGAATTTCAATTTTCATTAATAGTAACTGATATTAATGAAATAGGATTTGAACCACTAGATTCTCAACCTGATACTGTTAGTGTAACAGCAACTGTAAATGCTCCAACTGCACCGCTGGTTCCAAATCTATTCGCAAGAGTAGAGCATATGAAAATTATTCTTAACTGGGATAAAGTTGCAGAAGAATCAATTGACGGATATACAGGATATTCTGATTTTGAAGGATATAAAGTTTACAGAAGTACAGATGGCGGTATAACCTGGGGTGATGAAGACGACAAAATTTATAACTTTGATGGTGCTTTTATTGGATGGGAACCGATAGCACAATTTGATCTAACTGAGATACAAGACGAAACACACTGCATTTACTCAAACTCTTACGATGAAGAGTGTGAAGCAAGAGGACGGGAATTCTCTGGCTTAGATTCTTTGTCAGAATCTTCGAGGTTTTATTGGGGAGATAATTCCGGATTAAGCCATTCTTTTACTGATGAAACTGTGTTAGATGGAGTAGAATATACTTATGCAGTTACTGCTTATGATATTGGACTTCATACCTTTACAGAAACATTTAATGGAGATACTGGTAATGGATATGGAGTAGATTGGTCATCTACAAATCCTGGCCACTTTATAGGTCCGGGTGGAAATGGTTTGGCCACTCTTGAATCCATTAAAGGCTACACTTCTAGCTCATTCACAGACTGGGAAATGGATGAAACATATAATCGTGGTGATGCAGTTAAACATAGTGATAGATTTTGGGTTGCTACTGAGTCAATTATTAATGGTAATGAAACTCCTCAAGAAACACTAGATTGTCCTTGGCAGAAAGTTAGTGACGCTTCAACAATTTGGTTTGATAATATTTCTTATGACATTAATACCGTTGTAGATTATGATAATCAGTTATGGATTGCGATAACAACAATTGATGCTGGAGTCGTTCCTGAACGAAATAGTAATGTTTGGCATATGATGTATCCAAATCTTGCGTCCAAAGTTAGAGCAGGTTTTTATGCAAGTAATATTACTTTCCCTGATTTAGATAATGCAGAGAGTTTTATTGAAAAGTCAGACAACAATATTGGTAATGGCTTTATGTCAGTAGCAATAATTAATGAAGTTGAATTAACTGATGATATTGTTAAATTTGAAATCCAAGCTGATTATTCAGGTAATTCGGAATTATTTGAAGATTTACCTACTGAAAATCCGAAATTATTTATTTATGAAATTGAATCTTTGGAAGATTTCACGCCATCTGACTATGAATCAGAAATTGTTGCAGATTTAGATTCATTGGAGATAATTGAGTATTTAGATAAACCTGGAGCTATCTACAATTCTGATTCTACAGAAATTCGTTATCCATCAAATTACAAAATTGAAGATTTTCCAGTTGACAATATACTAAATGAAGGCTGGGAAAATAATTGGACAGACTTTTTTGACGGTATTCGTATGAGAACAGATAATGCCATTGCTGATTATGATATTCTTGATGATATTTATGGGTGGACTGGAGCTGTTCCAATTATAGAAAAATTTGGATATGTTAATGATGAACTTGACACTAACTTTGCAAATCAAATAGATATCAAATTAACATATAAAAACTTAGCATCGTTTAGTATGCGTCCTCCATATACTTACAAAATTGAATTCAGTAATTCTATAATTGATTACTCTGAAAAATCATCTCCTTCGGGCTGTTGCGATGGAACACCATTTGAAGATGATAGAACAGTACCATTCCCTTTTACTGTTACTAATTTAACAACAGGCAAAAGAGTAGGTATTCAACATATGGATAAAGGGTATCTATCCGAATCAAGCGATAATGGCTATAAAGATTGTTTTTGGGAAAGAAACGAATTATTACAAATGAAGTATGATACTGTTACTGTTGATGGAGAAATTGATGAAACAGGTGATATTTTTAAGATGAATATAGATTTTACTGGTTATGGTCAATATTTGGCTACATTATCTCCTTGGGTAGCAACAAAATTATACGAAACTGGCGATGTAGTTAGTTATGCTTATATGGCTTTTGAAGCAACTACAGCTGTTTCTGATATTTTACCAACAAAATGGGTTGGTGAGAGTACAATTGTTAATGAGAATCCTTGGAAACCTCTATATCCTTGGGAAGATGGAAGTTATATAATTGTTGAACCATTCAAGTGGTTTGTAGATGGTGATTCGTGGGTAGCTGATTTATCATTATTAGGCGATAGTCACGAAGTAACTCAAGAAGAGTTGGAAGGAATTAAGGTTGTACCAAGCCCATTCATTGTTGATTCTCCTTATGCAAATGATGGGATTCATTTTACAAAACTTCCACAAGAATGTAGAATTACAATTTATACATTGACTGGTGAAATGGTTAAAACAATTGATCATTATGACCAGTATAGAGGAGACACAAACGCAGATTGGGATTTAACCAATGAGCATAATCAAGAAGTAGCACCTGGATTATACATTTTCGTCGCTGAATCAGGCGATAAGAAGCACATAGGTAAATTTGCTATAGTTAGGTAATTGGGTGATTCTGGCGACAGGAACTCCTTTTTCGAGTGTAAAATTAGTTGTAAGTAAGAAAGTAGAAAGTTTAAAGTAAAGATATAGGGAACAAGGAAATAAGTAGAGTTTGTACTAACTCCTTGCTCCAAGCTATAATAAGGAACAAAATTGATGAAGACAAGACGAATAATAACCATAGTATTACTGATGTTTGGGTTTGTTTATACCCAACAATTCAGAGATATACCTGATGTAGTAACAAAAGTAGCTACAGCCGCTTGTAACTGGCTCAAGATAGAGACAGGAGCTCGCTCCATAGGAATGGGTGGAGCAGGAGTAGCCGCTGGCGAAGGGATATCATCAGTTACATATAATCCAGCAAATATTGGATTTATCAATGGAACTGACACCTATTATTCTAAATCAAATTATTTAGCAGGTATTTCTCATAGTGTATTTGGTTATGGCAAGCAGCTTAGTACAACAGATTATTTTGGACTTCATATGTTTTATTTAGATTCAGGTCCTATAGAGATAACAGATGAGCTAAACTCTGATGGAGGGATAGGAGATTACCATGTATATAATTTTGCACTAAGGGCTACTTATGCAAGAGTATTAACTAATCGTTTAAAAGTAGGTATGTCTGTAAAGTATATCCGTGAAGATATTCATACGACCTTTATGCAGTCATTTGCGCTTGATATTGGTTCTAATTTTGATACAGGTATATATGGATTTATATTAGGAATGTCAGTAAGTAATTTTGGACCTGAGGTACAATTTCAGGGTGAAGGGTTAGAAGTTTCGTCAGATGATTACCAGAGGTTTTCCAAGATTACACAGAAGTTTGGATTACCCTTAACCTTTAGGTTAGGTGTAAAGAATGATATAATGGGTAGTAAGAGTGTATTTGTACCAAATAATCAACATAGGTTGACAGTAGCACTTGATGGTATAAATCCTATTGATTACACAGTTTATGGAGTTATTGGTTTAGAGTATGGTTGGAATGAGATGGCATTTTTACGAGCAGGCACTCATATAGGTCACGATACAGCGGGGCTGAGTTTAGGTGGAGGTTTGCAGTATGGCATTAAAGGAGGGTTCAATTTCTCTTTAGATTATGCTTATGTTGATTATGCTATCCTTGAGAAAACTCACCAGTTTGGTATAAGTCTAGGATTTTAAAAATTCAAAACAGTAAGTAAAAATTTCTTTAACTAAAAAAGGAGAGTAAAATGAGAAAGTATGTTATTATTTCGTTGTTGGTTAGTGTTGGATTATTGTTTGCAAGAGAACGATTTCTTCAAACAAATTCATCTGATTTAACAATTGAAGGAGCTAAAACAATAAAATCCACCGAAGTATCTGAATCGGCATTAAACAGAGAAGAAATTATTCTGTTTGAACAGGATTTTGAAGGTGATGTAAGTGACTGGAATAATGGTTCCGGATGGGAGTTGACTGAATTAGAATCCTACAGTCCAACGCACAGTTTTAATTCACCGAATGAACTTAACGGTGCAAACGCAGGTATTTGGACATTAACATCGCCTGTAATTCCAATACCAGAGATTGGTGGGGAAGAAATTATGCACTTCAAATTTGCATTAAAAACTGATATGCCTGATTCTGACGGTGATGATGATACTTTACTCGAAGATTATTACTGGGTTGACATTGCAGATGCAGATGCACTTGCATGGCATACATCAGATTTTAATGCTTACACAGCAAATTCTTATTGGTGTGGTCAAGAAGAAGAGTCTGGTTATTTAGATGGTTGGCTTCAGTTCTTAGATTCACCAGAAATAACTATCCCAGATAATAGTTTCGTAATGAAAACTCAACTTAAATGGGGTATTGAAAGTCCTGCTGGTGCAGGAGATGTATCTGAAGGTTGGATTGATGGTTGGGATGCGGCAAATGTGCGAATTTCAACTGATGGTGGAGCAACTTGGGATATCTTAATTGGAGATCATGC
Source organism: Fidelibacterota bacterium (assembly GCA_014381725.1). Lineage (GTDB taxonomy): Bacteria > Fidelibacterota > Marinisomatia > SCGC-AAA003-L08 > JACNLC01 > JACNLC01. The sequence continues at coordinate 24,392 of JACNLC010000062.1, forward strand.
TTATGATTTTTATAGTGGTTATGGTTGGGTGTTCAATGGTGAAGAAGATGGAACTGATGGTGTACATACAATTGCATCAGGTTGGGGAAACCAACAAGGTTGGCATCCGGTAGAATTTGATTTATCTGCTTATGCTGGAGAAACTGTTATCGTCCGTTTTGCATTTGGTTCTGACCCTGCGTATTCTGTAATTGATGATGCAAATTTAATTGGATTCTTGGTTGACGATGTATCAATTGAAAGTAATGGAACTGCTATCTTTACAGCAAATGCAGATGATGAAGATCCTATGACTGCTTCAGGTTTAACTTGGGTTAGTCAGTTTTATGATTATTATGATGATGGAAGTGAAACAGGTTCACCTCGTCCAGGAAGTTTAGGATGGGAAGAATATCTACCAGGCTATCCTTTCTGTGATGGTTGTAATACTTATTTAGATATCAGTGAATTTGCTGGTAAAAATGTTATATTTAAGTTTTCTTCAAGATATGATGAAGATGATGATGGCGGAAACGGAACTGGAATATTTATTGATGATTTAACAGTTTACAAAGAATCATCAGCTAATTATGTAGCACCTTCTGGGCTTGAAGGTGAAGCACTAAATTCTCAGTGTAATGTTTGGTGGGACGATATGAATCTATCAGGAACTGATGATTTTATTTATGATAATGATGATGTAACTGATGGAATTAATTTAACTGCAGAAGGTGATGCTTGGGCAGGCGAAATTATTAATTTAGTTGGAGTATCAACAGTTAATACGGTTTCTATTTTTAGTGTAAATGGTGAATCTGTCGATTCTAAAATAACAGCTTATGGAACAGTAGGAGCATTCTTTGAAACAGATCCAATGTATGAAATGGATGTAACTCTAGTGCCTGGTTGGAATACTTTTGAAGTAACTGGTTGGGATTTTGAAGGAACTTATATTATTGCAACTCTGTTTACTGATATTATTTTAGCTGGTTTGGATGCCTCCGCTTCACCAAGTACAAATAGCGTTGTAATGCTTGGTGGTGGTTGGGACCTTTGGTCAACTATTGCAGGTGGAGATCTAAATGACGGTGAATGGGGAATTAGAGCAAATATCACATTTGATGGTGCAAATGTAACTTACAATGTTTACCGTGACGGAGAAGCAATTGCAAGCGACTTAACAAATGCTTCATTCTCAGATTATGATGTTGTGAACAATTTTAGTTATGAATATGCTGTAAGTGCAACTTATGACGATGGCGAAGAAAGTGATTTATCAGACTCGATACAGTTAACTCCACAAGCAGATACAGTTTATGAGTTAGCTTACGATGATGGATCGCAGGAAAGTGGTTTCAATGCGGGATCTGGAAATTACTCTATGGTGAAATTCACTCCATTAGGATTAAATGATTTAATTCGTTTGAAGTGGTACCAAGTTGGTGATGGCGGAGCATTGTATTTGAAGATATACGATGATATCGATGGAATTCCTGGCGACCAAGTTTACAGCAAAATTATTACTGATGCTGTGGATGGCTGGAATACTTATGATGTCGGCGACGAAGAATTTGTATTTGGTGCAGATTTCTGGTTTGGAATTAAAGAATTCAGCTCAACTATGCCAATTGGTTTAGATACAGGTTCTGATGCTGGATTATCATATTTTAGTGGTGACGGTGGAGATTCTTGGGAACCTATCTCAAATCTTGGTTACTCTGGAAATCTAATGATTAGGGTATTTTTGGATGAAGGTCAAGCTGGAATTGGTGAAAACTTGGTTATTGATGATTTTGCACTATATCCTGCATATCCAAATCCGTTTAATCCTGTAACTACAATTTCATTTAATTTGGAAACAGCATCATCTGTAAGTGTAACAGTTTACAATGTAACAGGTCAACTAGTTGATACTATAGTTTCAGAAAATATGAATGCTGGATATCAAGCGTTTAACTGGAATGCTAATAATCATCCAAGTGGACTTTATATCGTGAATGTAAATACGAATGATGAAACTCTTTCACAGAAAGTGCTTTTAATAAAATAAATCTATTACTAACCTTGCGAAGGTTTACCAGTTCCGACTTAGCGTTGTGGGGACCTTCGCAGGGTTTTATCTTTAACTTAAACATGAAAGACAATAATGAAACATACTAGATTAATGTTGTTGGTTATGAGCTTACTTATTGGAAGCTCAGGGCTATTGTTTCCTTCCGGGAAAATGCCATATCACAGAGATAATACTATCCTGTTTTGCCTTAATTCTAATCAAGAGTTATTGGAGATTTCAAGACAAGATAATGGTGTAACTATAGATAATTCTGAAATCAATAGATATTTCCAAGAAAATGGAATTATAGATATTGAGGTGTGGTCACCAGCTGCAGGACCAAATGATTACGACGGAGAGATTTATCTCAATCGAATCTATCGTGCATATATTTCTGAAAACTCAAAGTCTGAGATTAACTATATCAAAGAAAATATAGCATATCTATCTTGTGTGTTATCATCTGAATTTGAAAATATTAACAAACCGTTTTACTCTCCGAATGATCCTCGATTAAACGAACAGTGTAGCATTGAAGCTGTTAAAGCAGATTTTGCGTGGGATTATTGGATAGATTCAGGTTTAATTCCTGGAGACCAACATGTTTTGTTAGCATCTGTTGATACTGCAGTTGATTATACTCACCCTGATTTAGAACAAACAAATTGGATAAACCAAAATGAAATTCCAGCAGGTATATTTGATATAGCTGATACGGATGGTAATGGTTATGTAACATCTACAGAAGTTATTGAGTTTTTGGAAATTGAAGGTTATGACCTTAATGAGGATGGACTAATTAATCTAGAAGATGCGATACACCAAGGATCTCCATTCATAGATGGAGTTGACGCTGATGATTGGGATAATAATCCATCTTCATATGTAGACGATTTAATAGGATGGGATTGCTCAGGTTACAGTGGTGCTGATGATAATAATCCATATCCTAAATTAGGAGTTCAAAATAATGGTACTTGGGCACACGGGACTCATGTGGCAGGTATTTTAGGCGCAGCTTCCGACAATAATATTGGAATAGCGTCAACATCTTTTAACTGTAGTGTGATGCCTGTAAAATGTTCACGAGAAAATCAAACTGGAGACCCTTATGTATCTGATGGTTATTCTGGGATTCTATATGCTGCAAAAGCTGGTTTTGCATCTGGAACATTTACAATTATTAACTGTAGTTGGGGTGGTGGTGGTTATAGTGGTTATGAACAAAGCCAAATTGATATTGCTCACGATAACTATGGTGCTGTAATTGTTGCAGCAGCTGGTAATGGTGATGATTATACTTGGCAGGAAGAATATTCAGCTCATTATCCATCAAGTTATGATAATGTGATTTCTGTATGTGCAATGGGATGTAGTGGATCTTGGGGTCATTGGGCTACTTACCACGAAACAGTAGATTTAGCAGCACCAGGTGAAGACATTTTAAGTGCGATTATTGGTAATGGTTATGAAGCTTGGCATGGTTCTTCTATGGCAAGTCCAAACGCAGCAAGTTGTATTGGTTTGCTCAAGGCATTTTTCCCTGATATGACAAATACTGAACTTGAAGAGAGAATAGTTCAAACTGCAGACGATTTTATTTATGATTTAAATCCCGGATACGATACTTGTGATGGTGCTGATGGAAATCACACTGGAACTGACTGTTTTGGCTCGGGGATGGTAGATGTATTCAAAGCTATTGGTGGGGATATATTTCCGAATTTGAGTTATTTTAGTCACTCATTTATCCTAAACGGTGGTGATGGAGACGGTGTTTTAAATCCAGGTGAACCTGCTGAGATGAGAGTAATATTAAGCAATGAAACTGGTTGGGTAAATGCAGAAAATGTATCAGCAACATTAAGTTGCGAGCATCCTCAAGTAACAATTACAGATGATTCTGCAGTTTATCCTAATACGATTAATGCTGGTGGTACAGGAGTAAACATATCTGATACTTTTGCGTTTGAACTTGCAGATGATATTGAGTTAGGCGATGTTGAGTTTTTACTACTTGTAACATCTGATGCAAGCGAAGAATTAACTTATTACAAAACCATAGAATTTGTAGTAACAGTTTCTATAAATCAAGATGGTTGGCCTGTTAGTATGGATAATCAAGTAGTATCATCACCTGCAGTTTTTGATGTAAATAACGATGGAATAAACGAAATAATTTTTGGTGATTACAACGGATTGGTTCACGCATTTGGTATTAATGGACAGGAAATTAGTGGTTTCCCTTTTGAAACTGGTAGCCAAATTTGGGGATCTCCAGCGATAGCTGATATAGAAGATGACGGAGATTATGAAATTGTAATCGGATCAAAAGACAAACATTTGTATATTCTTAATTCTGATGGATCTGTTCAAGCAGACTATGATTCAGAGCAGTATATTATGGGAACTCCTTCAATTGGTAATATTGACGATGATAGTGATTTAGAAGTTATCTTTGGAGGATATTCTTCTCCAGGTAAACTTTTTGCAATTAATGCAGATGGTTCTCTTGTTCCTGGATTTCCTTATGAAATTGGAGAAAAAATCCAACGAGGAGTAACTATTGCTGATATCAATGGAAATGGTAAAGTAGAAATGATTTTCGGTACAGACAGCGAGAACATCCATCTGATTTATGATAATTTAACAGAAGCACCTGGATTTCCTTTTGAAGCAGGAAATGATTTTAGAACTGCTCCATCTGTTCTGACTATAGACGGAGAGGTTATTATTTTTGCCGGCTCAAGGGATGATAATTTTTATGCAATAAATATAGATGGAAGTTTAAGATTTACTATTGAAACCGGAGATGATGTAAGCACATCACCTGGCTTTGTTGTAATTGAAGATGAGATTGCTGTTTTCTTTGGCTCGGAAGATGGATTTATTTATGGTGTAAATACTAATGGTCAAAGCATAGACGGATGGCCTATTGATGTTGGTGATCAAATTGTTTCATCACCTGTGTTTGCTGATTTAGATGGTGACGGAACTGCAGAAATAATTACTGGAACTGATATGGGAGATATCCTTGCTTATAATTTAGACGGTTCTCTTTATAATCGTTTCCCAATTGAAAATGAATTCCCTATTTCTGGTTCACCTGCCTTGCAGGATATTGATTCAGATGGAGATTTGGAGATACTCATTGGCTCTACTGGAAGTATGGTAATTATAGATATAAAAGAAACTGGAAATAATACCGATTTCTGGAATATGCACCGTGGAAATCTTCTAAGAACAGGTTTCTATACAGATGGCTCTGCGAGTATTGGTGATTTTCAATATTCAATTAACAATTTTCAATTAGAAAAAGCTTATCCGAATCCATTTAACCCAGTAACAACTATTACATACCAACTCCCAACTCCCAGTTCTGTACTACTTGCTATTTACAATATTAATGGTCAGTTAGTTGAACAGTTGGTAGATAGACAAATGGAAATCGGTTACCATCAAGTAACTTGGAATGCAGATAATCACCCAAGTGGGATATATATTATGAGATTTACAGCTAATGGTATTAATGGTAAATCTTACAAAGAAACTCAGAAATTACTACTAATAAAATAAAAGCTGAGTTATTTATTGCACAAATTACTAAATTAAAAGCTTGATTATCAATTAGATTTTATTAACTAAAGTAAAAAGGAGAAACAAAATGAGACAATTAGTAAAGATGATAACCATTGCTGTTTTCAGTTTTGGTCTTGTGTTTGGTGTAGTATCCAGATCAAGCCATAAAGTAAGCAATGTTTATAAACCTCGCTTTGAGCCAACAGGAAGTGTGCTAGATAATGGCACTTCAAGTCCTATTATGCAATACAATAGCCGTGATAACTATTTCCAAGCTGCACTAATAGATTCATCAAAAAATGGTTATGGTATGATTGCAGGAGGTACTTACCCTCTAGCAGTTCGTGCCGAAGGATTTTTTGCTGTTTACCGTCAATGGGCAGGAGAAACCGGTACAAGTGGCCAAATAGGTTCAGCATTTTCTGAAGATGGCGCAGATTGGACAACCTACCAGAATCTAAATCCTGGTATGGGAGTTGGCCGTTATCCAAGTGCATTAGCAAATGAAGAATATCCTTATGCATTTTGGAATGAGTACACAGGCGATGGAAATCCAAGTTATGGTGGAAGGCCATATTATGCTTATGATGAATTTGGATGGGATGGCGGTTCTTTTTCAGAGCCCTACAATGTTGATCCTGCTTGGACAGCAGGTAAAGATTTATGGGTAGGTTCTGTAGATTATTCTTATGATGCAGACAATGATGAACATCATTTTAATGCTTGTTATAATGATTGGACAAGAGCAGATCGTTATTGTTTCACATCAGAAGCTTATGAAGATGGATTTATAGTTTTCAGTAACGAAAATAAAGTAATTGATGAAAACACTGATTTTATAGGTGGTGATGATGAAGGAAGTTATATGTCTAGCCCTGTTCTTGATATCAACGAGAGTGGTGTTGGGTATGTTGCAGTTTCTGCATACTTCTTGGGTGCAACTGATGGTGTAAGTCATTATGCTAATACACACACAATTGTATTTAAAGGGACTAATGATTATGGTGAACACTGGGATGATGGAGACCAAGGTGGTTCAGGTTACTATTTTATTCCAGATAATGTATTTGATCATATGTTTACAAGTGGTGTATTCGATGAGTCAACAGAATATGATCCTTGCTTTTTAGATGAAAACGGAGAACCATATTATTTTAATGAACTTTTTGTGACTTATGATTTTGCATTAAAAGTAGATTCTGATGGTAATCCACATTTTATTGGCGGAATTTTACCTTCATCTGCGGATTTTATTTTCCCTGGTTTTAAAGATAATGGATATTATCATTTTACTATTGATAAAGATTATTTATTAGATCCAGGCGCACCTCAAAGTGCAACAGGCTGGAATTACTCTAAAGTGATTGCTACTGACGATATGTGGCCTTATGAAGACGAAGACGGACTTTCATACTGGCAAAATGTATTTCCATCATTAGCAATTAGTACAGAAAATGAAGACATTATGTATGTTGCTGTATCTGGTCCAGCTGCTACTGATTTTGTTACAGTAGATGATTCTGGAACTCCAGATGATGAATGTGATGATATGGGCTTTAGACCAACTTGGAATGAAGATGTTTATGTTGTTAAAACTACTGATGGCGGTGCTGCTTGGTGGGATCCATACAATGTTACAAATACAACTCCAGATTGTTGGGTAGCTGCGTGTTCAGATGTACAATACCACAATGAGGAAGATTGTATAGCCGCAGGTGAAACTTGGAGTTTGCTTGGAGCAGAAGAAGTTCATTGTGAAGATGCAGAATTCTGTGCAGATGGCGAAACTATGAATCAACCTGATGAAATAAGTGCACACGCAGGTAATGGTGCAACTGACGAAGTTATGTATGTTATGTTTCAAAGTCCAGATTGGTGCTATGGTTCAACAACAGGTGATATGAGTGCACCAAATCATAAAAATCGTGTGTATGTCGGAACAGTAACTATCGAAGGAACTGCGTCAACTGATCCAATTAGTGATGTAGTTGTTTCAAGTTATGAATTGAATAGTGCATATCCTAATCCGTTTAATCCTACAACTGCAATTCAATACACTGTTGCAAATGCTGGCGATGTATCAATTACAGTTTATGATATGCTTGGCCGTGAAGTAAGAACTTTAGTTTCTGAACATCACAATCCTGCTACATATTCTGTTTATTGGAATGGTATGGATAACACTAATAACGAAGTTTCTAGTGGTGTTTATTTCTATAAAATGACAGCAAATGATTTTGTTAAAACAAACAAGATTGTATTCATGAAATAAAATAGAACACAGTTTGTAAAGTTTAAGTAGGGGCGATTCACGAATCGCCCCTTTTTGTTTACCGAATATTGCACTTCCCTATAACTAGGTAAGTGCTGGCAGGCAAGGTGAAAAATATCAATCTGTACAAAGTATGCTTGCTCACTTGTCAATTAATAACGAGTGTCGAACATCGTTTAATGAATGTTGATTTATGAAGAAAATTGGATTTGTCCAATATTTCTTCTTTTCGATGGAGTGGATTAAGGTGTGTGGTAACTCAATAAAACCTTGTAAATGTTGTCGTTGGCTTTAGGATGAAAACTTTAGAATTGTTTATCTTTCAAATCACTCAATTAGTTTTACAATTTCAATGTATTTATGATTATTGATTTATGTCTATATTAGCACATTAACAATTTATCTCATTTTAGGAGGTTGACGATGAAAAAATTGATAGTAATACTTTTTGCATGTGGATTTCTATTTAGTACTGATATGAATTTATGGGTATCCGATGTTACAAATTCATCTGTTCAAATATCAGCATCAAGCGCAGAAGGCCTTGTTGAGATTTCTGGTTTCCAGTTTAATTTGGTTACAGATCCGATCAGTAATAATATTTTAGAACTTATCGATACACTTTTTGTTGAAGGAGATACTGTTTCTTCTTCAATTTTATATCCAATATCTGGTGCAGTAACTGAGTCAAATTTCACCTGCTTTGCAAATCCTGAAGGGAAGATAGTAAGTTTTTCATTTGAAGTAAATCCGATTGCGTTTGAAGGAACTCAAGTTTTGGCAGAATTCACTTGGGATATTAGTGATGTTGCAATCACGAGTGTTACAGTTGAAGATCCGGTATTCATATTTTCAAGTGGTGAATCACTAATCGAGTTATCTGTTGATGTCGGTGAACCTTTTGTCTTGGGAACTAGTATTTTCGAAAATATAAGTACATTTAAATTAGATAGTGCATATCCTAATCCGTTTAATCCTATAACTGCAATTCAATATACAGTAGCAAATGTTGGCTATGTATCAATTATAGTTTATGATATGCTCGGCCGTGAAGTAAGAACTTTAGTATCTGAACATCATAATCCTGCTACATATTATGTTAATTGGAATGGTATAGATAACACTAATAACGAAGTTTCTAGTGGTGTTTATTTCTATAAAATGACAGCTGGTGATTTTGTTAAAACAAACAAGATTGTATTCATGAAATAACAGCAGTTTAATCAGTTTATAAATTAAAGAAAAGGGGCGATTCGTGAATCGCCCCTTTTCAATATCCTGGGGGTTTGTTACATGCAACAATTAATTATTTGTATTTTGCCCAAAACAAATATTTAGCAATAACAAACTCCAGTCATAAATGAATAGTTAAATATCGTCTAAAGAATAAATTATTTTGAAAATACACAAAATATCATTTTGGTGATGTTATTAGACTGATGTAATTTATGTGCCCTGCAAGAGATTAGTTATAAAGCAGGTGTGTAGAAAAATAAAATAAAAATAATTGATAAAAGTGTTGTTCAAAGTATGTAAACACTTTTAAATTTAGAAGCTCTGCACAAGAGTATTTTTTTGAAGTATAGATTTTTGAAATTGAGAGTGCGTGAGTGTTCAATATTTGAGTGGTCGTAAACGATCAACAAAAATAAAAAAGATAATGAGTTAATCAAACTATACAATGGAGAGTTTGATCCTGGCTCAGGACGAACGCTGGCGGCGTGCTTAAC
>JACNLC010000043.1 GCA_014381725.1 Fidelibacterota bacterium
GAAGCATAATAGTGTGAGAAGAATGAACAATATTTATAACACAGGGAAATTCCGAACCTTGCACTTTAGCATTACATATTTTTCCCATAGAATAATCTCCATTCTGGTTGAAGTTAAGAATTCGAACGAAGATTCAACTGGGCAGGACACAATTTGCCCGCCTGAATGATATTGTCGGGCAGGCGCCCTTTCCCAGTAAACGAGGGTCAAAGGTTATTTTGTCGGATTAACTTTAGATTTAAACGAAAGGTCGGATCCCGATTAGGTAACGGGACAAACAGTAGGTCAAATACTTGGTGGAATTTACAATATTTTAATCATTTCTAATAACATTTATTGGCATCCCATACAAATAAATCCACTGAACAGAAGACATATCAACCAAAGCTTTCCTTTTCTCTTTGTCTTTTTCGTGTTGTAATTCATAATGAATACCAATCTTTGATAGGCCAGATCATCAGCCTCACTGATTTTTCAAGTTTTTCATTCAGTGGTTTATTATTTTTTAACTTTTCCGCATTCAGGTGCAACGAATGAATTTGAGTAATGAAGGTTTTATTTTCTTCCATAGTATTTTCCTTTTTTTTAAAAAATGTTCGTCACTTTTCATTTGTATTGCGTCTTTAGTTATAGAGGCACTTAATAAGGATTTTCAAATTATGGATGAAATTATCAAACTTTTCTCAAAAGGATACATACGGCATCTAGTTCATTCAAATGGGCTTTCCTCTTCGATAAAAGGAGAAGATAAAGAGAACTTTAATTGGATTGTTGATAAGAATGAATACGACATTGGCTCTAACCATATAAATGGAATAATATTAAAAAATGGTCTAAAAAGGCAGGGCTAAATAAATTTTAAAAAAAATACCCCGCCATTTTTTCCTCCTCTTGCGTCTTTAGTTATAGAGGCACTTAATAAGGATTTTCAAATTATGGATGAAATTATCAAACTTTTCTCAAAAGGATACATACGGCATCTAGTTCATTCAAATGGGCTTTCCTCTTCGATAAAAGGAGAAGATAAAGAGAACTTTAATTGGATTGTTGATAAGAATGAATACGACATTGGCTCTAACCATGTTAGCAATAATTCACAACTTAAAAGGGAGAAACAATGAGAAAAAATGTTGCAGATAAAATCGAGAAGCTCTATGAGCTTTCGTCCGGTCATCTGATGACTGAATATACCCGACTGACAGGTGAGAGTTATTACACACGTAACCGTAAAAGTTTGATTCGAAAGATAGCTTGGCTGTATCAGACTGCTGACTCTCCACCGTTATCTCAAATGGCATTAGACAGAGTGGATGAACTTGTTAAAGATTCTAAACTCCGGACAAAACCACCACAGGATTTTAATTTTGATATTCCTAAACGAACACGAACCAAGAAACTAGAATTAAAGCCGGGAACGATATTGACTAAAACGTATAATGGCGAGGATTATGAAGTGGTGATACTGGACCGTGGATTCCTATGGGATAATAAAATATTCAGATCCATATCCGCTGTGGCTAAAGCCATCACAGGCAGTCATTGGAATGGTAAACTCTTTTTTGGACTGAAATGATGCAGGCTACAGTAAACGGTCAAATAGATAGTAAGGTAAGATGTGCCATCTATACCCGTAAATCTACAGAAGATGGCCTTGAACAAGATTATAACACCTTAGATGCTCAGTGGGATTCTTGTGAGAATTACATCAAAAGCCAGGCCAGTCGTGGTTGGGAAGTTATCCCTACCCATTATGATGATGGCGGTTTTACCGGTGCAAATACAGAACGCCCCTCTTTCAATCGATTAATTACCGATGTGAAAACAGGTCTTATTGATACGGTAATAGTTTATAAGGTAGACAGATTAAGCCGATCTCTGGCGGATTTTGCCAACATGATGGAATTATTTGATAAGCATAAAGTCGCTTTTGTCAGCGTTACTCAATATTTTGATACATCCTCTTCCATTGGCAGAATGACTTTAAATATTTTAATCACATTTGCACAATTTGAACGGGAGATGATATCCGAACGGATCCGGGATAAAATTTCCAGTAGTCGTCAAAAGGGTAAATACATGGGTGGACAACGGGTACTCGGATATGATGTAGTTGAAAAGAAACTGGTTATTAATGAGAATGAAAAATATCAAATTCAAAAGATTTATGATTTCTATTTAAATAACAGGTCCATCAATGAAATCGTGGATACCATCAATAACTGGGGATGGACCACCAAACAGTGGAAAACAAAACCTGGGCATCTTGCCGGCGGCAAACCATTTAGTAAGTCGTTACTCTATACTATCTTAAAAAACCCGCTATACATCGGTAAAATACGCCACCATAATAAAATCTACGATGGAGAGCATGAAGGCATTATCTCTCAAGAAATATATGATAAAGTTCAATTGTTAATGAAGAAGAATAAAGTAAACCAAACGAACACGAACCGGAAGCGTATTGCTTCCATGCTTCGTGGAATTCTTTTCTGTTCATCATGCGGGTCCAAAATGATTAAGACCTATACAAAAACGAAAATTAAAAAATACACTTATTATACCTGCCTGAATGCAATCAAAAATGGTAAGAATAAATGTGTTAATAAATCTGTGCCTTCAGCCAAGCTGGATGAGTTTGTTGTTAACCACATCAGAGAGATTGCCTCTAACCCTGAATTTTTAAATGGTTTCATTGAAGCGTTTTCAAAGCAGAAAGAATTGGATTTAGTAAATATAAAAACTGAATTGAAAACATTGACGGTAAAACTTGCTTCCTATCAGATTGAAAGGGATAGAATGGCTCTGGATAATAATCTTACCCATATTGAAGCATTGACCAGAACCAATGAACAATTAGAAAAAGTGACCAATCGAATTAAATACCTTGAGACAAAAAGGAACATTCTTATGAATACCGATCTCAATGCCGGAGAAGTTACCGTTACGCTTAATAAGTTTTTTCCAATTTGGGATACCTTGACACTCAATGAGCAAAACAGAATATTGGATAAACTCTTCAACCAGATCATCTGGGATGGAAAATCGGAGAATCTGGATTTTCATTATAGCCCCCTGGGAATCAAACTTTTAGAAAATGAGCAGGAAGACAATCATGATCCTATCACAGTCAGTTAATTTTTCATTCGGGTTACCGAAGAAAAAAGAAGTCCCCGGTAAGGTGCCAACCGTATCCAGAATGATGGCTTTAGCTATATTTTATGAGCAGTTAATCAAGGAAGATAAAATTAAATCAGTATCAGATATCGGCAGATTGGAAAATATAACCCAACAGCGTGTCAGTCAGGTGATGAGTCTCCTGCTTTTAAGCCCAAAGCTGCAGGAAAAATTATTAACCCTGCCCAGGCAGTATCGGAACTCAAATAGAATTTCCACAGAAAAAGCGATTAACATTGCAAAAGAGATTGATTTTGAGAGGCAGGAAGAAATGTTTAATGAAGTTTGAGGATAATGTTTTAGACTATTTAGTTTAATCTGGAAAGGGGGTTTTATTATACAATTTTATTCCCTGCCGGATATGTTAATTTTCTTTATATTTTAGGGTGGATTTCAGGCATTGTCTGGGAATTATGTTTGGTTATTGTGGTTGGAGCGTTACCATTGAAATCCAAACACGACATTATAGCACGAAGACAGAAAAGACTTACCGTAATTGGATTAAACAATATGTCTTGTTTCACAAAAAACGACATCCGAACGAAATGAGTGAAAAAGAAGTCAATCAATTTTTATCTCATTTGGCGGTCGCCATAGTTTCGCTACACATTTACTAGAAAATGGTTATAATATTCGAACCATACAGGAATTGTTGGGACATAAAAAATTGGAAACAACAATGATTTATACCCATGTTTTACATAACGGACCTTTGGGGGTTCAAAAGTCCGGGGGACATGCTTTAATGAAAATTTCAAATTCTTGTTATACTGCAAAAAATAGCCGTATAACAGGAAACGAAAACACAGAGACTATTGCTGTAACCGCAATAGTAACAGAGAGTAACAAAGAAAAGAAGAATATATTTCAATCCGTATATACCGCTCAAAATCGCAGTATAACAAGAATCGGGTTGCAGTATATACAGGGTTGTAAATGTTTAATTCAATTAGAATAAGTCGAGAAATAAAAAGCCTTCAGTCTTCCGCGAAAAAAATACGTGATGAATATCGTCAAAAAATCAAGAATGAGAATGACCCGAATGAAATCCAACGATTGGCTTCCACTTCTTTTTTTGAAGAAAGCTGTGTGGAGGAAGAAATAAACGTTTTAATTACACAAACGCTAATCGATAAAGCAAAGCTAATTTTTATTCCCCTACCAAACATTAATGATAAAAAGTATTGGAAAAAATGCGAACACATTTATCCCAATAGAAATGTATTAAATAATGCTGGTATTTCTGAAGTTAGATCATTGATTAGGAAAGAAAAAATTGATCGGAATAAATTATTCTTTTCGTGGACATCATATTTAATAGCATTAATTGGTGCTCTAATTGGTTTATTCACAATTATTTTGGAGTAATTTTGCAAATTCCATCGAACCCTAGACAACCAACCAAGACTAACCCTATTAAAATCAGGAAGCTAGTTATATTTCCAGAAATCCTTATTTATAAAAATAGAGAGTTTTCCTATACTGATATTTCAAAGCTGGCATTTGATTGGAAAACATTTAGCGAATTAACACTTGGCTCTATTTGGAATTTAAAAATGGAATTTAATCTGCACAGTATACACAAACGTATTAAAGTAAAAACACTTGATAATATGTTTTTTAACATTAGCATGAAAAAGTTCAAAGAGTTCTATTACGGCTATCATTATATGGCCAAAAGAAGTTATAACTCACGGTACCAATCATATTTGGACGAATTTAGTGAAAAGGGATACTTTAAATATGATGATTACCTTTTCTTTAAAGATAGGATTACAGTTGGTAAAGACTATGAAGTCATATTAAATGACGGTAGTAAATACTTGAGAAAGCATAAATATGGTATCATTTTATTAACAAAAGAAAAAGTAAAACCCAATTTTGTGCAAAAGATATTACCATATAGTCCTAATATGGTTGGTGCTTTTACAAATGATATTGATATTGATATTTTAGAAAAATTACTTGATGAATTTTATGGTCTACACTTGTAAAAAAATTTACAACCTAACTCGCGTTCAACCGGACGTGGCAAGCGTGTAGCGTGGATTTAAGGTTTGGGGGTAAAAATAATGTTAATTTCGACTATTAATGTTTTTATCAAAGAAATGCCACGCGCGGTTAACTCATCCGTTATACCTAAAAATAGTTTAGTAAAAAATTGGGTAATTACAAAAAATGGAAAGACTGTACTCAATAAAATCCATTGTGCTTTGTACAATTGCGATCATTTTAATGTCCAATATAGGTTATGGCCAACCCTACATCCTCTGGACAAAGACGTTCGGGAAAATAATACTGATCGAGGCTACTCTGGCCAGCAGACCACCGATGGTGATACATAATTTCAGGCTGGTCAGAATCTTTTGGGAATGGTAAATCAAATGACTGGTTAATTGAAGGAAACACTGCACAATAGGGTTATTAATATGTTAAAATTGAAACTACCTTAGTGTTTGTATTGGAAATTTATTCGGTAGAGAGAATTAAATTAGAGGTCAAATAATGGTAGAAAATTATACTCAAAAGACAATAACCTTCCCTGACGGTTCAAAGTATATAGGGGAATTCAAAGATGGAAAATATAATGGTAAGGGTTCATTAACCTCACCTGATGGTTCAAAGTATGTAGGAGAATTTAAAGATGGTTTATCAAATGGTCAGGGGACATACACTTATCCTGATGGTTCAAAGTATGTAGGAGAGTTCAAAAATACAAAATTTGATGGTCAGGGGACACATACCACTCTTGATGGTACACAGTATGTGGGTGAGTTCAAAGATGATAAACCAAACGGTCAGGGTACTTTAACTTTTTCCAATGGTGAAAAGTATGTGGGTGGGTGGAAAGATGGTGAACATAATGGTCAGGGGACATACTCCTTCCCTAATAGTTCGAATTATGTAGGTGAGTGGAAAAATGGTAAACAAAATGGATTTGGTACAATAACCTTTCCTGACGGTTCAAAATATGTAGGTGAGTTCAAAGAGGATAAAAGAGATGGACAGGGTACAAAAACCAATTCAGATGGTTCAGAATATGTAGGTGAGTGGAAAAATGATAAACAATACGGTCAGGGGACATACTCCTTTTCAAATGGTGAAAATTATGTAGGTGAGTGGAATGATGGAAAACAACATGGACAAGGGACATACTCGTTTTCTAGTGGTTCAAAGTATATAGGTGAGTTCAAAGATGATTTACGAAATGGTCAGGGGACATATACATTCCCAAATGGTGAAAAATATGAGGGGGAATTCAAAGATGGTAAACAAAATGGATTTGGTACATTAACCTTTACTGATGGATCAAAGTTCGTAGGGGAGTTCAAGGATGATAAACCAAATGGTCAGGGTACTTTAATCTCTCATGATGGTGTAAAGTTTGTAGGTGAGTTCAAAGATGGAAAACAAAACGGTCAGGGTACTTTAACCACTACCGATGGAGTAAAGGTTATAGGTGTGTGGAAAGATAGTGAAGTTCTGTCGGGTTTTTGGACTAATAATTTTTTTAAGGAAAAAAGTACCGTAAGAAGTAATATTGAAAGTACTTTGGAAAGAATAATCAATTTTTTTAAAAAATACATCAACTCAAAGAAATAGAGTTCAAAGGAGAATACGGACCTATAAACTGAACTGTGTAAATGGCATTTCTTCAATCATCGTAAGCCATTCTGTCTTCAAAGGGGGTATAAAGAATTTTGTGTAAACGGTCAAAAATGCTTAATATAAAACCAAAAGAG
>JACNLC010000017.1 GCA_014381725.1 Fidelibacterota bacterium
CATTGGCCTGCCATATTACACCCAATCCGATCAGATAATATTCCACACAGCTTATACATTAAAATACAGCGAGCAACACGAACAGGCGAGTTGGGTAGCCTATACACTAAAATCCTCGCACACATCGGGAACTGTGGGCAGAACTGACGACTTTAGAATAGATTATAAAGTCAAAACTGGCTCTGCCAGTTTATCTGATTATAAAGGTTCTG
Source organism: Fidelibacterota bacterium (assembly GCA_014381725.1). Classification (GTDB taxonomy): domain Bacteria; phylum Fidelibacterota; class Marinisomatia; order SCGC-AAA003-L08; family JACNLC01; genus JACNLC01. The sequence goes on from JACNLC010000017.1 coordinate 213, forward strand.
GATATGACAGAGGGCATCTGGCTCCAGCGGGAGATATGAAATGGTCTTCAACGGCTATGAGTGAATCATTTTACATGTCTAATATGTCTCCGCAGCATCCGAGTTTCAATCGTGGTATCTGGAAGAAATTGGAAGGGAGTGTGAGAAATTGGGCTGATGATAACGGTGAAATCTATGTTGTGACGGGTCCAATTTTAAATGGGCATTTTCCCACAATTGGTTCTAATGGAGTTTCTATACCAAATTATTATTATAAAGTCATTTTAGATTATTCAGAGCCTGAAATCAAGGGTATTGGATTTATTTTACCAAATCAAAAATCAAGTCAATCCTTACAATCATTTGCCATTACAATAGATGAAGTTGAAAGAAGAACAGGAATTGATTTTTATCATTCATTACCAGATGAAATCGAAAATCAAATTGAATCCACCATTGATATTGATATATGGAGTTTTAAAAGTTCGTCAAAATCTTCTGGCAGTTCTTCATACAAAACCAAACAGGAAAAACTAAAGGGCCAGCCTGTAGCGGTTCAGAGCCTAATGGACAGATTGAGCTAATTTAGAATGAGAGTATTTTGGTTAATTTAAGAGATAAAAAAGGAGATCAAAATGCAACAAAGGACCTTAGTGGGAAAACGTGTAAAAGAGATTAAACGCCGCACCCGGAAAAAATATAATACGGAAGAAAAGATCCATATTGTATTGGAAGGATTAAAAGGGGAATCTTCCATAGCCAGTCTTTGCCGGCGGGAAGGAATTAATCAAAACACATATTATCGCTGGAGTAAAGATTTTTTAGAAGCGGGAAAGAAGCGACTCCGGGGAGATATTGAAAGAAATGGACATAGCAAGGAGCACGTTTTATAAATGGTATAATGATTACTTGATGGATGGATATGACGGTCTTCAGGATCGCAGTACACAACCAAGGCGATTCTGGAATAAAATCCCTGACCATGAGCGTGAACGTGTCAAGGATATTGCCTTGGATCAGCTAGAGAAATCGCCCAGAGAACTGGCACATCATATTACAGATACTCAAGGTTATTTTATCAGCGAGAGTAGTGTCTATAGAATTTTAAAAAGCTACGACTTAATTACAAGTCCAGCTTATATCATTCTCAAAGCAGCAGACTCTTTCCATACAAAAACGACACGACCGAATGAGATGTGGCAGACGGACTTTACCTATTTTAAGATTATCGGCTGGGGCTGGTTTTTTCTGTCAACAGTATTGGATGATTACAGTCGGTATATCTTATCCTGGAAGCTCTATTCCACTATGGGCGCAGAAGATGTGAAAGACACACTTGATATGGCATTGGAAAAGACCGGATTAACCCGTGTAAAGGTAAAACACAAACCACGTTTATTGAGTGACAATGGACCGTGTTATCTGTCTAAAGAGCTAAAGGAATACTTGGAAGATAATGATATGACTCACACTCGTGGCCGCCCTTATCATCCCCAGACACAAGGAAAAATAGAACGGTATCATCAAACCATGAAAAATGTGGTGAAGCTTCATCATTATTATTCCCCGGAAGAGTTGGAGCGAGCTTTAGAATCCTTTGTTTATCAATACAATAATCATCGTTACCATGAGTCACTTAATAATGTGACACCAGCGGATATGTATCATGGCAAACAAAGACAAATCTTGTCGCAGCGTGAAAAGATAAAACGCTGGACATTAAAAGAAAGAAAGCGCTATAATTTGGCTGCCTATACAGCTTGATTTGCGTAAATTGAATAACAAAATGACACATCAAAATACTCTTTTAACTCAAACGCAAAAGTGTCCAATAATAAGCTTTGAAGACGGACAGTAAGAGTAGAGGAACAAAGAATACTATTGATACAGCTAATAAAATGAATATGATAGTTCAAGGGATTACAGATGAGTTGGATAAATAGTTTATTAAACAACAATAAATCCAAGACAATCCAAGTGGAATTATTAGGTGAAACTGAAAAATCTATCAAGGTTAAATATGGTATTTATACCACACAATTAAAAAAACTGATTAGTTATGATAGACCTAATGAAGGGAATAAAGTTCAAGTGAGATTACCGATGTGGTTGTATAGGGAAAGTTTTATTTAGGAGAAATGGATTTGAGTAAATCAAAAATAATTAAAAATGTAATATTAAATAAATCCAGTGAAAAAATGGATGAAATACCAGATGACTCTATTAGATTAATAGTAACTAGTCCTCCTTATTACAATGCAAAAGATTATCAAGTGAATAATCAAATTGGGATCAAAAGTCCTTCGTATGAACATTACTTAGAATCTATGATTCCTATTTGGAAAGAATGTTTCAGAATTTTAAGACCAAATGGAAAACTGTGTATTAATTCACCTATATTACCAATGAAAAAGAAAATAATGAATACACACTACAATAGAGATTATTTAAATATAAATAATGATATTGAACATACCATACTTTCTAATACTAATTTATTTAGGTATGATTTAATTATTTGGGATAAAGGGCCAACAGACCAATTGATGATGGGAAGTTATCCCCATCCACCTAATTTTTATGGAATGAACACTATTGAGTTTATAAATATATTTGTAAAAGACGGTCCACCCGAAAAAATAGAAAAAGATGAAAAAGATAAAAGTAAACTATCAAAAAACGAATGGAGAAAATATATTGATAGTATTTGGAGGTTTCCTCCAGAAAAAAATAGATCCCACCCAGCTCCATTCCCAATAGATTTACCATATCGTCTTATAAAACTGTTTTCTTTTAAAGGTGACATTATAGTTGATCCATTTATGGGGTCTGGAACCACAGCATTAGCCTCTGTAAAATGTGGTCGTAATTATATTGGTTATGAATTAAATAAAGATTACATAGAACTTTCGAATGGGAGACTTAGACAAGTAAATATATTTTAATTATAACAAAATTTCTTAAAAGAACAGTAATCACAGTGATCACCATAATTAGGGCTAAAATCTTTTTCTTTTATTTTTGAAATAACTTTTTCTAGATAATTTGGGAATATTTTAATATCATCTGCTGAGAACTTAATATTTTTAATTTTCCCCGTTTTAATACTATACAATGATAAGGTTTTGGGGATAATTGATGTAGTTGAGTAATAACAATATCCATATAATAACATCTGGAATTTATATATGTTTAATTCTATATCATTCACTTTAAAATCAACAATATTAATCTTATCCGAATCTTTTGTAATTAAATCAAATACTCCTGTTATAGTGTGTCCATTGTTTATTACTCTAAACTTTTTCTCTGACTCTAAAATATTATTATATGTTTCTTTATTAGTATTATGATAATTAAATAAATAAATTAATGCTGTATCTTTTAATTTTTTTGTTTCTCGTTTTTTATATGAAATTTCAATCCAATTGTTATCTATAATGTCATACAATTCTTTTTCAGTGTAATCATCTTTTCCTTTTGAGAGATAATTTTTATGTAAAGTGTCTAATGAATTATGAATACTTAAACCAAAAGTCATTTGACCTTTTAAAACTGTTTCAAATTCTAATTTATATAGAAAATTATATTTTCTTGGACATTCAATATATGTTCTTAATTTGCTAAAACTAACTAATAGATTATTTTCTTTTATTTTTGTGGGGATATTATTGTTGTAATTAGTTTTAAAACTGTTTTTAATACTTTCTAATGATACTGAACTAATACCCAACTCTTCTAAAAAATCATTCTGTTTCCTTTTTTGAGTCCCTTTACCCCATTTCACATTTAAATGTCTTGAATAAATGAGAGCTGATTGAGCCCTTGTCATCGCAACATAAAAAACTTTTCTCTCATCAATTATATTTAGTAACGCACTATCGGTTGTTTCATAGTTAAAAAGTTCATTGAAGATTTCTATATCATTAATTCTAGATTTTCTAAGAGGTTTTTTAATTTGATGTGGATAAAAAACTATTGGAAATTCTAGTCCTTTAGATTGATGTACTGTCATAATTTTTATATGATTATCAATATCATCATCAATACTGTAATTCCCCTTAATAATCATAGTATGTAACAAGGATGATAGTAGAAATGGATCTGTTCTTTGATAAGAAGAATCAAAATCAGAAACAATTTGAGATAATATCCCCAACTCTTTTAATTCATTATTTTTATCATTTTTTATTAATTCTAAAAATTTTGAACTATTCAAAAGTAATTCATAATAAATAGAAATATTACTATCAAATCCCTTTACTTCTTCTTTAATGGCGTCAATCTTTAATAAATAATCATCTGAGTCTTCACAATTAACAAAAAAATAGTTTAGATATTCGTTTTTAATAATGTCATTAATTTTTAAATCCCCATACCCTGATATATATGAAAGTATTGCAATTAAGGATTTTGAGATATACGAATTTTTTATTAGGTCAATTCCAAATACTGTATATGGAATATCATTCTTAGACAAATGGGATAATATTTCACCTGAAGATCCAATTACAGACCTAAAAAGGATTGCTACTTCTGAATAACTTTTTATAATTCCATCATCTTTTAATGAAATAATAATATCTGAAATAGATTTACTTTCATCAAATATGGTATCACATTCAAAATATGATACAAATCCTTTTTGTGAATTATCAGATGACTTTAAGTCCTTTTTTATTCTGAATAAATTATTATTAATTAATACTTTTGATTTATCTACTATTGGATAGGCTGATCTATAATTCAATTTTAGATAATGGTCGTATATTGTTGTACCTAATACATTTTCAAAAGATAAAAAATTATTTACTGTTGCACCTCTAAACCTATAAAGACTTTGATCATCATCTCCACATATTGTAATAGTCTTTTTACTGTTTAATATTTTAGAAATAATTTTACTTTGCATTTGACTAGTATCTTGGTATTCATCTACAAGTATATAATCAATTTCTGACTTCACTTTATCTAATAGAATTTCGTTATTGTTTAACTCATCCCATAAATACTTCTGTATATGACTGAAATCAGTATATTTTTTTTCTAATAATTTTTCTTCATAAATATCGTATAGTAAAACATAAGAAAATAGATTCTTAAATTTTTTCATCTTTTTTTCTGTTTCTTCTCTATTATATCTACCATTAAACAAATCATTCATTTTATCACTTAATAATGAAAATAAATCATTTGAGTTGATTCCTTCATCTGTAATTTTATTAAAAAAAGGAATTATACTAGAAGTAACCTCTTTACAAGATCCTGCTTTTGAAAACCATCCATAATCTTCTATAAATGACAAAATAAAAGAAGCTTGAGATATTCCTGAAAGAATATTTGTTGCACCTATTTCCTTTTTTAAAATAGAAATATTTTCGTCTAATATTCTTTTACAAAAACTATGAATTGTAAATATTTTTAAATTACTTTGGTCATATTCATAATTAATTTTATCTAATTCATCACTAACCCTATTTATAATTTCTTGAGTTGCTTTATTTGTGAATGTTACTAGATAGATTTTTGTGAAATCATAAGATTCGTTTATTATGAGATGTAGATACTTAGAAACAATAGTCATTGTTTTACCTGAACCAGGACCCGCAATTATTCTTATGGGATTGTCAATATCTATAACAGCATTTTTTTGCTCACTATTTAAGTGGTCAAGATTATATTTCATATCAATATATTTTTTACATCTTTTAATTCTGAAAAATGAAATATATAGTTGGGAGATTTATACTTTACACCTTTCTTTTGTGGATTAGATGGGTTTGAAGGTCCATACCAAGTTGGTTGTTTTTTATTTACATATTCTCTAGTTACATACCCCAATATTAAAAGATTTCTATTGTTTTTAATCTCATCTCGTATTTTGCCTTGGATTTTTGTTTGTTTTGCATCGTTTGGAATTTGAAATGACGTGAAAATTAACCCACCTGTATATTTAGGTAAATGGTGAATATGTTTACTAGTAAAATCCGACATTCCATAGGGGTCCCAAGGTTTTATATATCCACTTTTCAGTTTAGTATGATATTTTTCCATTCTAGCTGTAGTCTTTACATCATATACTAAATTATTATAAAAGATATCACCTTTATCAATTTTATGATCAGTATAATTACTATCTAAATCAACAGGTAGATTCAAATATTTTTTAACTGATAATTCACCTATTGCCCCATAATAATTACTTTCCTCGTGTGTGGATGGTCCACCATACTGACCTTTAAACTGTTGGACAATTTCTTTTGTTCTTTCGTAAGCGTGTCTTTCAGCAATTTCTACCATCCTATCATCAATGGTTATTTCTTTGAAGATTTTAAACATACCTTATCCCTTTCATTTTGTATACCAAAAAGAAGTGGACCCCATAGCTTGCCTGCCCGTGCCCGTCTGACGGACGGACCTGTAGACGGGGACACTTTTTTCTGATTTTAAGTTGTAGTGTTTTTCTGCTATTGTTG
>JACNLC010000015.1 GCA_014381725.1 Fidelibacterota bacterium
CGGTGCTGAGAGGATGTAATATTGACCAACCAAGGAATCTGGCAAAAAGTGTCACCGTAGAGTAAGGTTTTCCAACCCCAAAGGTTGAACTCTGTAAATCAGAAAGGGAGACAACTTGGTCTCCCTTTTTTATTCTGTAACTATTTCCCCATTTATCCCATTTCATTTTACTATCCTTACTCTTTGAGTATTCTATACCATCATTAACAAGTGGATATCTGAAATGAATATCTATATTATGTTGTTGGGTTTCCTTGAAATATTTCACACCAACTTTATTTATATAGATATCTAATATCTTTCTTCTCATTTTTATATCAGTAATCTTTTCATATTCATTAACATCTTTATGGTGTTGAGATATCCAATCAATCCACTCACTTCTTTTATCAAGTAGAACTTCTTTCTGTTTCTCTTTTTCTAATTCAGTTTTGAGTTCAGTCATCTTTGAAATGATAGAAGAGTTAATCTCATTAAAATCCATATCAGATAGTTTTAGAATAAACTTTTCTTTTAATAATTGAACTCTACTTTGTTCTAATGATTTTAGTTCTTTATTTATCTCTTTCTTCTTTTTATTTAACATTCTCCTTGAAGATGTAGTATCATATTTCCCACCTAATAAATCACTCTTAACTCTTTCTTTAATGAATGATGAATTACGGAGAGTATCAAGTAATTGTTTCCATACATAATCATCTAAATCACTAGTATTTAACCTCTTAGGTTTATCACAAATCTTCTTATATAAATGTTCTCTACCCTTTCGGTTTCTATGGTAATACCTATCTGAATTACTACATATGTAATAATATTCCATTTCTTGATTTCTATCAACTCTACTTTTACCTCTACCAACCCAATCACAACCACAATCACACTTTATTTTCCCGTGTAAAAAGTATATGTTTTTTGTGGGTTTGGTTTTCAGTTTGGTGATACTCTTTGAAACTTTATCAAATAATTCATCACTAATAATACGAGGGAGATTTTCATTTATATGTAACTCCCATTTGGTTTCATCTGGATAGGGATATTTTTGAGGGTTAATTCTATGAGGGTCTTTTGTCATATCAGTATAATGAGTTCTACCTGTGTATTCTATATTTCTCAAAAGAATTGAAATACTTTCAGAACTAAAATCATTTCCTCTCTTTGTTTTTAATCCATTCACCTTACATTTCTTCTGAACTTCCGATAAACTTTTCCCATCAGAATACCACTTAAACATTTTCCTAACCCATTTACTTTCATCTTCATTTTCTACCAAGTATCCATCTACCTTATTAAATCCGTAGGGAACATTTCCTCTTACATAAAACCCCTGTTTGAACTTGATAATCTTTTGGTTAATTGATTTCTGTATTTCTTTTTTCTTTTGGTCAGTTCCAACTAATGATGTAACAATTTTTATCAATCTTTGACTTAATTCATTAGGTTCATATATCTGATTATTCATCAATCCTTCATAAATGAAAATATCATTATCCATAGTCATCTTTTCTATTCTGACTTGGTCTTCATAATTTCTTGTTAACCTTGTGAAATCCTCACACCACAAATGTTTCACTACCCCTAATTCAATTTCATACATTAGTTGAGAGAATTGTTCTCTAGTATCTTCAAATGATTTAATACCACTTTTACCACCATCACTCCATATTTTTGGTATCATATTCATTTGATTAGAAAACTTCTTACCCATATTAATCTGTCTATCAATACTATTCTGTATTTGACTATCAGTTGAACATCTTACATAGATGTGTAATGTTTCTTTTTTACCCATTTTTATTCCTTACTTGATTCTCTTTTTTTCAAAACAAAGTTCCAACAGTCAAAATATCCCAACCCATCCATATCATCACGACGACAAAATCCTTTACAAATCTCACAATTCAGGTTATCAGGATAAGGAATATTTGTTAAAGATACACTCATATCTTTAACACTATTTTCACCCCTTTTCTCGTCAGTAAATGAGGGAGAATTAGGGGTGATTATTTTAGTGATGTTAACCATTTAATAGTCTAATTCTTCTCTATACTTTTCTACCAATATTGATAATTCATCAATGAATGGATGTCTCATAAAACCATAGATGTTCATTTCTTCAGAATTAACACCTAACTCTTCTTCAAGTCTGAAGTTTATATCACCCTTTCCATTACCAATGTTTTCTTGGTATTTATATAATTCATTTTCAATGTTATCGTATAACCATTTCATACAGAAAGTTTTAATCTCTTTAGTCATCTTCATCAGTTCACCTCCCAAAAATAAATAGAGTATATATCATCGTATTCATTTTCAATCATATATCTCTTTTCCAAATCAGTCCATTTCTTACCATTAGATTTATATTTTGGAAGGTAGACAATTGTAAGTCTGTAGGGTTCGTCCTCACAACTGTTGAACCTTACTACCGAACAATCAAAAAGGTAATGTTTGATAGTTTCTAAACCCTCTTCGAGACGTTTCACATAACCCTTTCTATCAATATGTTCCATTGGGATATTAACTTGAAAGTCACTTTCTATTTTAGTTATCAAACGTTTTGGAAGTTTGTAATCATCTGGAATAATGTATTTAATAGGAGTATTACCATCTTTTTCAATCTTTCTAAAACCTTGAAACAATCCCAAAACATCTATTTCCTCTTTCACTTTTTCTTTACTCCACTTCCATACATTAATGTTGATTGTTTGTCCAGTTTCTATTTTATATTCTCCATTATATGATGGTTTCATTAGTTTACCTCATTCTTTCTATGTTCTATTTCATCAGTCATCATTCTATGTATCACCCAAATACACTCCTTTAGATAATTGTCACTACACATTGTTTCGGGTGAATAACCATCACCAAAATGTTCATTCCATAAATCTATTTGTAGTTTTGTTGGGTTGGGGAATACTTCTTCAAGTGATATGTAATCAACATTATCACATTTTAATTTTCCATACTTACTCATTATTTACTCCTATTTATTGTTTTTATCTATTAATCAATTATTACTAATACTTTTTCATATATCTCTTTTTGATCGACATATCCATTTAACTCAACCCTACAAACATCATATTCATCTTCATCAACTTCTTCCATATCGTAGTCTCTAATTCTTTCTTCTATTTCTAATAAATCATCTATCATTATTTTTTTTAATACCTCTAACTTTTTTTCTTTATTCATTTTTTATTTCCTATTTTTATTAATTAATTCTTTCAGTAATAAGTAGACCGTCACACCACGAAATACCAGAATATTTTGTATAGTTTGGTGATAAACTCCTGTAAAAAATTTTATCACCATTAAACTCCAATCTCAGTTCTGTCAGTTTTGACGAGATGAAAGACATCATATCTGTTGAATTTTTTACCATTCTTTTTGGTGTGTTTATTTCTATTTAAGAAATCTGAAATCTTCTGATAAGACAAACCTTTGTCTTTGAGTGTCATTATTTTTCTTATCATCTTTTGTTCTTTGGTATTTGGTATCAAAACCTCACCATCTCTATCAAATCCATAAGGAACAACACCAAAGACTTTTCCGTTCTTCTTCTTATCCTTCAAGACATCAACAACTCTCTCTGAAATCATCTCACGTTCCATCTGATAAAGTGAGTTCATTATGTTCACCATAAATCTTCCCATTGGTGTAGATAAATCAACATTCTCTTTCAAACTGATGAGGTTGGTATCTTTGTTAATCATCTTCTCAATTGTCTCGTAGTTCTGTTTAAGATTTCTACCCATACGAGAGAGAGACAGAACAATTAAAGTTCCTAATTCTCCATTCTCCAACATTTCTAATACTGAATGGAAACCCTTTCGGTTTTTTATATCTTTCCCACTCAATCCTTCATCAATAATCAAGTCATCTAACACCAAATTATTCTTCTCACAATAATCAGTAATTTTGTGAATTTGGAGAGTGATAGAGTTACCCTGTTTGTCGGTACTAGTTCTTATATATCCGATGGTTTTTTTCATTTTCAAATCCTTTGTTTTATCCCTTTTTTCCACACCTAAATATACAAAAAAAACACCATAAAAACAAGTAAGAAAGTAAGAAAAATGGTGATAAAAAGGAGATAAAAAGAATATCACCAATTCCATACATAACTAACATTATCAACTCTCGAACCATAGGTTGTTTTAGGAACATTCTTATTTCTACGGAAGATGGTAACTAAACTATTTCCTCTAATAATTATCCATAGTTCATTCTCATAGAAATTGAAACCATATTTATTAAAATCAATTAGACAAATCATTTCATCTTGTCCATAATTCGTTTCAACTAGTTTGTAACATCTTATCATTAATTTGTTCAATAATTCTTTTGGAATATTTCGACTTTCAAGTCGTTCTCTCCATCTTTTTAAGAAGTGTATTTTAACCATTTGGAGTTCCTTATTTCCTTTAATCAAGTTGTTTATTTATTGTCTTTTTCTTACCCCTAAATATACAACATTATCACCAAAAAACCTATTGACATTATACCTGGTTTGGTGATAAATTACAGGATATTATTTTATCACCAAATTGGAGTTTTGATATGGGTAGAAAGAAAATAGATTGGGATTCATTGGACTACAAAGATTATCCTCTAAAAAATCTATTAGGGAAAGAGAGAAGGGTTCAAAGGATGATTGAAAAAAGGAAAGATAAAATCCAAAAACTTAAAGATAGTATCAAAAAAGAAATACAAACTATCAATAGAAATATAATGAATCTTAAAGGTGATTTATCGGATATAAGAAAAGTTATTGTAGAAAAATCAAAAGATGTCACTAATAAGGGAATCTATATTTTACGAGGAGACAAGTGGATTAGAGGTAAGGTAAGATTTATGGGTAAAGACAAATGGGTTCATGTTGGTAAAACTTCAGAATGGGGTTCTAAATCTGACGATGAAATAATTGAAAAAATTAAAGAAAAACTTGGAAAACATTTTACCAAACAAAAGAAATAGTATTATTCAGTAATCTTCATCGGAGGAAACAACTCACCACCTACATTTTTTACAATTCCATTATACCTTAATAATTGTTCTATAATGATGACGAGGGATTGAACGTCAGTGTCAAATTCATCTAAATCCGGAGTTTCAGTCCAACCTTTTTCCATCATTTCTAATATATCAGAATGTCTATCATAATGAAGATGTTCATCGTCATATTCTCTCACATGTTTCCAATATGGATACAGTGATTTAAGTAAATCAAAAAAGTGTTCTTCTGAAGTCATTTCTTGAATCTATATTTTTCAATCCATTCATTGAATTCATCAGTTTTAAAAAATACTCTTCTATTAACTTTATAGTATTTCAAATCTTCTTCTAACATCCATCGTCTGAGTGTAGAACGACTTATCCCAAACATTTTCATAATCATATGTCTGTCTATGAAGGGTGTTTGTTTATTTTCTAATTTATCTAAGTTTAATCTTATCAATTGTATTCTCCAGTATTTTATGTTGTTTAATTAAGTCAAAATGTCTTTCAGAGTATGTATAACCCCTGAATTTGAAGTGAGTACCAATCCATCTCCACAGTAAGAAGGGTGGAAAGTAAAAGTATTTATTTAAGTAGTAATGAAGTGGTTTCTTAGACATTATTTTTATCAGTGTTAACAAGTATTATCCGACATCTTTGATGTCGGTTCAACCTACGGTTGAAATTATTTTCGAGTAAATCTATCATATTAAATCCTTGTCAGTTAAAAGTTGATATACTTAACCCAATAGGGTTATCCCTCAGAATTTTATGTTACCATAAATCCATATCGTCCTATCAGTATCAATTTGATGTGTCGGTTAAACCTTCATCACCCATCAAACCCATTACCATAATAGGATATTTTCAACTACTGTCGGGAAATCTCACCTAACTATTTTGATAGGTTACAACCCGAATTCTCCAAACCCCTTTATTCTGTTAATTAACATTTGTTAGTTTGGGTATGTGGTTATTTCACACTTGTAATTACTAATAAGTATCAACAAAAGATGTAAAAATGTAAAAAATCATTCAAAAACTGAAAATAATTTTCAATGAACCACCATAGATATAGAATATATTTCAATTTGACACCTTAATGGTTCCTGTTTATGTGGTGTGTCAGAAATACCTTAACATCTAATTTATTAGATCTAATCAGGAAGACCCAATTTTAGAAGAAATAGGAGTATTCTGAACCCCTATGAGTTGTCTAAATGAGTAGAACCTGACACCTGGTTGTATGTGGGTTTGGTTTAATGTCGGGATTGAAATAGTTTCCCATTAACGATTAAATACGGGTACATGGTAACTGAAAAATATTTACATTATCTCCTACCAGATTTCTAGTGAAAATCATTAGTTTCACACTTGATTGTATTTGTATTAATTTCAATTTGGATAATGAACCGTTGGGTAATGGAGAACCATGTCAAATAATTACACTCAAATTTCAAGTTTCATTTGGAATGTCTGTGATGATGTTCTACGAGGGTTATTCAAACAACACGAATATGGTGATGTAATCCTACCATTTACAGTTCTTCGTAGGTTAGATTGTGTATTAGAACCCCACAAAGACGAAGTATTCAAACTTTACGAAGAATACA
>JACNLC010000012.1:0-3982 GCA_014381725.1 Fidelibacterota bacterium
CTCTTTTGGTTTTATATTAAGCATTTTTGACCGTTTACACAAAATTCTTTATACCCCCTATAATAAAAATGATTACTCAGGTTGTTGATGAACTATCGGTCCAGATAAATAATAAACATCAGATAATTCAATTTGATGAATTGAAAAAATCCCCAACTTGTTTCTGTGACCAGAATTCTTTGAAACAAATATTAATAAATTTAGTAGAGAATGCATCAAAATACAGCCCCGAGAAATCCCTAATATCCTTGTGGATTGAGGAGGAGAAATCCTTCTGTTCAATTCATATAAAAGATGAAGGACTTGGATTGACCGAAGATGAACAAAAGCACATTTTTGATGAGTTTTTTCGGGTGGTCTCCACCGGGGAAGTACAGCAGCAAGGAACCGGTTTAGGATTATCTATTGTAAAAAGACTAATTATCCAAATGGGTGGAAATATTTGGGTAAACAGTAAAGGACCCGGAACCGGGGCTACATTTTCATTCTCCCTGCCAACAGCATAAAAAAGAGCAAAAACATGAAAAAATACATATTAGTTGCTGATGATGAGCCGGATATTCTCGATATTGTTATCACGACATTGGCTCGTCCTGAATGGGACATTGTAACCGCTACCGATGGGCCAGCCACAATGGACAGGATAAAAAAGCAGCATTTTGATTTGATAATACTGGATGTGTTGATGCCGGAACCTAATGGATTAGAGATTGCCAGGTATCTTAGAAAGAATGATACGACCAAAGATATTCCGATTATCATCATCTCTGCAGTCAGCAGAGAAAACGTGATTCAAACCATTAAAGAAATTGGTGTAAATGATTTTATTATTAAACCCTTTAATCTGGATACATTTGAACAGAAAGTTACCGGGTATTTGGGAAGGAAATAGATGTCACAGAAAATACTGATTGTCGATGATGAGCCGGATTTAAGAGAAATTTACCGCCATCACTTGGATGCCGAAAAATGCCAAATACTTGAATCCGGTTCAGGGTTAGAAACTCGGAAGATTATAGAAGAAGCTCCTCCGGATCTTGTTTTACTTGATCTGAATTTACCGGATGAAAATGGGATCTCAATTTTAAAGTGGGTGCGGAAAGAATATCCATTAACGGAAACAATCATTATTTCCGGTACTGGGTCCATCCATCGTGCCCTTGAATCGGTGAAGTTCGGGGCGTTCGATTATTTAGAAAAACCTGTAGACTCAAACCGACTGATTGTCACGGTACGAAATGCGCTCAGTCTGGCAAAGTTGTCCAAAGAAAACACGAAACTCAATGCCGAAATATCAACACGAACCAATATCATCGGGAACTCCAAAACAATTGAACAGGTCCTAAATCTCATTAATATTGCCGGCCCATCAGAAGCGACGGTTTTAATTCTTGGGGAAAGCGGTGTAGGGAAGGAATTAGTTGCGAATGCCATACAAAAACGAAGTAAACGGTGTAAAAAATCTTTCGTTAAGCTGAACTGTGCAGCGATTCCACAAGAGTTAATAGAAAGTGAACTTTTTGGACATGTGAAAGGCTCGTTTACGGGAGCGATTGCAAATAAAGAAGGGAAAGCAGAAACCGCGGACGGAGGGACATTGTTTCTGGATGAGATAGCTGATATGAGTTTGATGACTCAGGCAAAAGTATTACGTTTTATTCAAGACGGACATATTGAACGAATTGGGGGAACCTCTCCTAGAAAAGTGGATGTCAGAATTATTGCCGCTACAAATAAAAGTTTGGAGGACGAAATAAAAAACAACCGCTTTCGCCAGGATCTCTTTTATCGTCTAAATGTTATCCCTATACATGTTCCGCCTCTTCGTGACCGTATTGAGGATGTCTCAACCCTCGCGATGTTTTTTCTGCGGAAACACGGGCACGGAAAAGGGTATGCTATCCGAAATATTAGCCAGACAGCTATTAAACAATTAGAATCTTACTCATGGCCGGGGAATGTGCGTGAACTCGAAAATGTCATCGAACGTAGCATTATTTTTTGTACCGGAGATACTATTGAGCACATTGATATCCCGAGTGGACAAGAGACTGTATTAGACGCAGATTTCGAAGGACCTTTTTCTGAACAGATAGATCAATATTCTAAACGTATTATTGTCGAGGCATTGGACAAACATCATTGGAAAAAAACTGACACCGCTGCGTTTTTAGGTCTACACAGAAATACGTTATTATCGAAAATGAAAAAATTGGAAATAGAGATAGAATAAAACCAGTATAAACAATGAAAATACATCTACCGTATAATCATAGTCTGTATTACCAAAGATGAATATGTCATTAAAAATTTGCTCTGTTTCTGAATTGCCTATTACCACATTCCCTGAGTGGGAATATGCTGCCGCTGATGGTCATTATTGTTTTAGGATAGAACAACTGGGTAAGGACATTTTTATCTCCCGGGGAAAAGGAACATCTGAAAGGGAAGATGTAGTACAACATTCTCGATTATTTACAAAAATAATTGCCGAGAATATGTCGAAATATGAATCATATTACATGATTCAAGATTTCTCCGATGTAAGAGGGGCAACATTGGCATCTCGCCGTGAATTTGCTCGTTGGCTTTCGGAAGAAATTCATCGAATACATTTGGTGATATTTTACGGAATGAATCCACTTATGAACACGCTTGTTAAACTTGGTAAACACCTCTCACCACGATTTAGTAATGTGCATATCGTAAAGAGCTATGAAGAAGCTATTCATAAGATATTAAAGCATCAACAGGGAGAAAGCGCTGAATATGTTTTCACAAAAAAAGATGATTCTACCCGACGAATTCACCAATTGCTGGGCTATTTGAGTAAAATGACCTGGCTTGAAGATCTAAACCAGGACATCGCACACTTACCCTTAGAAGATCCATATTCAGACATCTTTCGTGCTATAGAGGTAGTTCAAGCTGATTTTAGATTAATCGCGAAGGAAAAGCAGATTGAACACATGCGAGTATTAAACGAAATATCTAAACGGCAGAAGGTAGAAGATAAGCTTCGGCACAGCGAGAAAAAACACAGCACAACAGTTAATATCCTGCCGATTGCTATTTTGCATTTGGGTGAAAAAGGCAACGTTCTTTCAACGAATCCAGTTTTTGAAATGATGATGGGGGTTCCAACAAAAGAGGTTCTTCATCAATCTATTTATGACGTGATTTCTATAGTTAACCTTCCAAAGATAAAAATACACTTTCATGAACTCTTGAGTCAGAATATGTCATTTGACATTGAAACACCATTATTTACAAATAAAACCGGAGAAAAAAAGATATTGCGGTGCCGGGGGATCGTTGTGGATAAAAAGGAAGTTTCATTTTCTTTTATCGTACTTTTTGGTGACATCACTGAACGAAAAATTGTAGAAAAACAGTTGTTAGATCACAAACAACGTGAGCTGACATCAAGTACGCTACATTTACAGCAAAAAAACGAGTTGATAAAACTTGTTTATAATGAAATAAATGAAAAGATAATGTCTAAAAATATTGAGTCAAATTATTCTGTTCAAAAAATGCTTATGAAGATGAAAGAAATTATTCAGTCTGAGACAGAATGGAAAGACTTTGAGCTACATTTTAATGAGGTACACCCAAAATATTATCGTGCTTTGGATCAAATGCATCCCGGTTTAACTTCTCAAGAACGACGTATTTGTGCTTTCATGAAAATGGGGATGAATTCTAAAGAAATCTCCCGCCTTCTCGTTACCACACTTAGAGGAGTTGAACAGCACCGATATCGTATTCGGCAGAAATTTAATTTGCGTTCAGGGGAAAATCTTTTTGTGTATTTGAGCACACTGGAAGACTAAAAAGCTACTCCGACTAGATCCTTTCGGAGTTGACTCAATTTTTAGGTGTCTTTCTGGCGAATGGGGTGAGGAAGAATCTACTGTCATGTCATCCATGAAATTTGTGCAACCAAGTCTTGCTATTTTAGTCGATAACGTTGTTGAAT
>JACNLC010000012.1:3992-6596 GCA_014381725.1 Fidelibacterota bacterium
CCGTAGCTTCTGGCTATGCTGAAAATATTCGCCTTGTTATCTCCAAAAATTCCTACGACTTTTTACACATTACATACTTGACATGACACTACATTTTCAACCCGTGTTCGTATGTACCGTACGCCGGTACGGAGAAGTATCCTTCTTGTGTGAGGTTTTGTCGTAGTCTGTTTTTCGTGATTTATACCTACTATTTACCAGTTAATTCGCCTCAACTCTGCAAAGTTTACCATTTAACAGGAGATATCAACATGCGGAGATTTATTACAATCATCACTTTATTATCGGTTGTTTCATTATCTGCGGCGAGTATTAGTAACTCCGTCTCAACATTGCCTTCACTCTTTTCACCCTTAGAGACATATTCTTTGGTAACTCCCCTGGCGGAAATGCATATGGATATGGGAATAACGTACGCAAATGAAGGACAATATGAGTTGGCTATTGATGCATTTAGAGAAGCATTGAAAGAAAATCCGGATTATCTGGGAGCAATGCTTGGAATTAATAAATGTTACAAATTGATGGACAATTATCCCAGACCTGATTTTTCTAAATTGGATTATTTACCGGGGGCATCAGAGTCGGAGATCCACTATACACAAGCAAAGCAAAAAATAGTCAATAACGACATAAAAGCAGCGATTATCGATTTTAAAAAATGTTTGGACATTGACCCAACACATTTGAAGGCTCAATACAACATTGGAATAGCTTATCATGTTTCTGGAGAAATATCCTCTGCGATTACAGCATATAAACACGCCATTGAACAAAATAGTCAGAATTATCTTGCATGGGAATCGCTGGGAATTGCTCAGGCAAGCAAAAAAGAATACACCAAAGCAGAATTCAGTTTTAAAAGAGCGATTGATAAAAATCCCGGACTTGCTTCGGCTCACCATAGTCTTGGAATCCTCTACCAACGTCGCGGGGTAGTGAGTAAAGCAAAAAAGCATTTCAATCTTGCGGTTGCCATGAGCCCCCAAAATCCCCTCTATAAACAACATTTAGCAGAAATACTGAATAACTGAAGAGATTACTCCAAAAAACCGATAATTACGCGAATATCAGCTAATGGCGAAGCGCCATGTTTATTAAATTATATAGACCTAAATTGATCGATTCCGCAAAACAACTTGTTTACCCTGTAATGAGGAGCGATTGTACCGGGGTTTAAGTTGTCCGTCATGAAACTTACAAAATAATTTGATTTTTGCTCAACTCAATAGGTTTTATGCTTATCGTCTGTTTTCTTATGTGAATCGCTCAATGTAGGTTCTGATTAAAACCGCGAAATAATCGGGGAATCTACATTTTCAATCCGTGTACGTCTGTATTGTACACCTGCTCTTAACTTCATACACAAAATAGAGTAGATTTCTCTCTCCGTTCGAAATGACACCATCTTTATTAATTACCTAAATTATAGCGTCTTTCTGACGAGCGCAGTGAAGATGAAGTTGGAGCCTGCCCGGCACAGACGGGTAAATCCCGATTTATCGGGGAATCTACATTTTCAATCCTTGTTCGCATGTATCGGGCACCGGCCTTTACTCTGCGACGCCAATCATTTAGATTCAACAGTAATGACTTTTGGTTGGAAACGTTTTTCTTGCGGGAAAATCATTTTGGCATAGTTTTAGCATATAATTCAAGCAGATTGGATACATAATGGATAAACCATTTAAAAACCGCCGCAAATCAAAACGAAATTATTCTCAATCAGACCTTGAGGACAGACTCAGTAGATTTCCGACAAACCGACGATGGTGGATTTATCTTGGTGAAGCCTATATGCGTGAGGGTTCCTTTATTAAGGCAAGGAACTGTTTTGAAACTTCTTTATATCTGAGTCAGAATTACCCCACATTAAATAATAAGACAATTCGATGTTTAACAAAAAACGGCAATGGCAGTGAGAAGGAAGATATGATGCAATTGAGAAACGTCTGTTGGTCCTCGTATAGAAGTTCGAATGAGACAACTAAGCACCAACCTCGCTGAGCAAAAATGAGAATACATAATAAAGAAACGTGTTTTCTTATCATAATATTGGCGTTGTTATATATCGTATACGGGAATAAAGTTTTGAAAAATGATGGACTGGTCGATAATATTTGTCATGCGAAATTGGTTGATATGGCCGGAGTGTATCAAACATTAGCCGGTAACTTTGCAGAGTTGGGGCTGGTAAATAATGCTTCGGCCATCAACCAAGAATCCATTGAAATTTATAAGGCATTAAATGATCAGATAAACATCGCTGAAAATTTCTTTGAACTTGGGTTGATACATGTACAAAAGGGAAATACAACCGAAGCATTAAAATATTATTATTCAGCATATCGTCTTGCAGAAAGGGCTCAATTTACGTTTGAAAAACAAACTCGTTACTTATCAGCTATCGTCAGAGTGTATAGGGAGAAAGGTCAGGTGAAATTGGCCGAATCACTTCATCGGTATATTTTGCAGATGAAATCACCGAATTAATCCGTATACGTCTGTATTGTGCACCTGTCTTAACTCCATACACAAAATAGAGTGGGGGTATAAAGAATTTTGTGTAAACGGTCAAAAATGCTTAATATAAAACCAAAAGAG